>QMXQ01000025.1 GCA_003662205.1 Candidatus Bathyarchaeota archaeon | reverse complement strand
GGAGCCCTACCAGGGGAGGAACGAGAGGAGGTATAGAGTAAAGCTTAAGTCGCTTAGAAGATGAGTCATGCTCGCCGGCTTCGGGCAGGCCCAGGGTCACCAGCCAAGGTAACATCCTTCACGAGTGTAGTCACCGTAAGATTTAAATAGGAATAGTATGTCAAGTATGCTTTGCATGACTAATATGTTAAGGATGATTTGAATGACTGAGGTAGAAGAGGGCAAGTATATATACGGAATTGTAACTGTGGGAGAAAGAGGTCAGATAGTAATACCTAAAGAAGCGAGAGACCAATTTGACATTAAACCAGGGGACAAGCTTGTTGTCGCGGGCGATATAAAAAAGGGTATTGCCATTGTGAAAGCGGGCGTTATGAAAGAGCTTGCATTAAAAATCTTAGGAGCTGTCAGCGAAGAAGATAGAGAAACCGCAAAGAAGGAACTCAGAAGAAAGATTCATTCCAACGAATAAGGCGGAGAAAATGTCCATATATGATAGAGTACATTTCAGAATGATATCCTTCGTTCATGATACTCTCTATGGCCTATTTGTAAACCCCTACGGGCTTTTGAATGCAGCAGGACTCAAGTCCGGGCAGAAAGTGCTGGAGGTTGGCTGTGGTCCCGGCTTTTTTACAATTCCGGCAGCAAAAATAGTAGGAGAGAAAGGAAAAGTGTATACGCTAGATGTTAATCCAGTGGCAGTTGAGACTGTGCGACGTAAAATCAAGGAGAAGGATCTAAAGAACATTGAGGTTATACTCGCCGATGCTAGCGAAACAGGTTTACCGGACGAGAGCATTGATGTAGCCTTTCTCTTTGGTGTCGTCCACGCGTTGGGTGACGTGGATGCGGTTATATGGGAGATGCATCGTGTTCTAAAGGCAAAAGGAGTTTTATCTATTCAGAAGTCATGGTGGTCAGAAAAGAAACTGTTGGACGCTGTGACCAAGAACGGCTTGTTTTCCTTCAGAGAGAAAACCAGTAGAGTGTTTAAATTTGAAAAGAGTTAGAAAACATCGGCGTAGTAATTTCCAAAAATATATTCTGACGGCTTTACTGAAAGAGGGCTCGTTGAGTTTAAAAGAGTTGGGAGAAAGAACGTTTGCCTCTGTCTATCATTTTCACGGATTTAGGTATAGCCTACATGAGGAAGTGGAGAAACTATGGAAAAAACCGGAATTACCGTCGCAATAATTTCGGTGATAGTAACAATTAGTGTGATTGGTTACATTGTTACATTACCAAAGTCAACTTTAGAAGAACCTAATTGGATTGCTATCGTTGCGCTACTATTCTTGTATTGGATGCTTTTCATTAACTGGCATTCCAAACGTAAAAGAAAATAACTCTATCGCTTCGTGCAACCTGATAATGCAAAATCGAAGTTTCCCTTCCCTTGCAAAGGAGATTCCACGAAAAGAATCTCAAAATCTTATGCGCACAACAATAAGAATTTGAACCAAGGTTTAGATCTATTGCTCCACGCTAAAAAACGTGGATTATAAACGTATATGTGAACCTAACCCAGCACTTTGAAATCTATCTCTGATTAGAAATCTGGATTTGTGCAAAAAGCGAGGATTTAAACCGAGGTTTGAAGCTAACCCCCCCGCACCAAATCTACCCATAGAATGGGGCTGTTTTTCCGGTTTCCACCCGCTGCACTAATTAGTTTAATCCAAGATTTTTTTATGCTCGATTAGTCTGTCAGCAGGGAGTTGGCCTTGAGGCGAGTATGTTCATGAGGTTCCTCGCTCTTGGCGCGGTTCTCTTGTCCCTGATCCGTCGTTCTCCGTCTTAATCTTCTTGTTCCAAGGGGCCCTATCCAAGTAGAGAGAAGGTGAGGAAGAGAGGGAGCAGGGTGATCGAGACGATGTTCACCAGCTTTATCAGTATGTGTAGACTAGGCCCGGCTGTATCCTTGAGGGGGTCGCCGAAGGTGTCGCCTATGACGGCGCAGTGGTGGGCCTCTGTGTTCTTCCCGCCGAAGTTTCCATCCTCGATGAACTTCTTTGAGTTGTCGAAGATCGCGCCGGAGTTGAACATGAACGTGGCGAGGAGGGCCCCGACGATGGTCGTGGAGACGAGGAAGGCGGCGAGGAACCAGGGGCCTAGGACGATCCCCACGACGATGGGGGCTACCACCCCTATGAGGGGCGGGGCCACCATCTCCCTCAACGCGTTTTTGGTGGTTATGTCGACACAAGCGGCGTAATCGGGTTTTGCCCTCCCCTCCATGAGGCCTGGGATCTCCCTGAACTGCCTTCGCACCTCGTTCACAACCTGATTAGCCGTCTTGGCGACGGGCTTGATGGCGAAGGCCGTGAACAGGAAGGGGATGGCAGCCCCGATGAGGAGGGAGGCCATGGTCCTCGGGTCAGCGATGTTCAGGAACTCGGCGACCTGTGAGAAGTGGACGAAGGGGACCTCCTGATGCCTCGCCACCTCTACGAGTTAGGCGAAGAGGAGCAGGGAGCTGGTTAGGGCCGCCGCCGCCATGGAGTATCCCTTCGTGATCGCCTTTGTGATGTTTCCGGCGGCGTCAAGGGCCTCCGCCTCTCTCTCCACCTCGGCCCCTAGTCCAGCCATCTCAGCTATACCTCTGGCGTTGTCGGCTATGGGGCCGAAGGTATCCGTGGCCATGATCATCCCCTTGATCTCGGTGAGGCCGAGAGCCGCCGCCACGATCCCGTAGATCCCCGGAATGTCCCCGCCGAATATCTCGTATGCCGCTATTCTGACCGCGGCTATAATGAAGATGGGTATCGCAGCGGACTCCATCCCGTAGGCAAAGCCGTGCATCAGCCCGACCGCGGCGCCGCTGCAGTTCGCCTCTGCGGTTTTGTTGACTGGCGGCTTCGTTATCCCCGTGTAATGCTGGACGACGTAGGAGACGAGGAGTGCGGCCAAGAGGCCTAGGGAGAGGCAGTAGAAGAATCTGATGTCGTGCATGAGGTACTCGGCGGTGATATAGAAGCCTATGAAGGAAGCGACGCCCGCGGCCATCAGCGCTATGTTGAGGGAGGTTATGGGGTTCCTGCCCTCCCACTGCCTGACTGAGAAGAGGCCGATGAGGGTCGCAATATTGCCGATGGGCCTCGTTATGAGGGGGAACAGCACGGCAGCCCAGCCATAAGTGGGGACGAAGATCAACCCGACGATCATGGCCGCGACGAGGTTGTCGCTCCCGGACTCGAAGAGGTCCGCGCCCCTCCCCGCGCAGTCGCCAACGTTGTCGCCCACTAGATCAGCTATGACCGCGGCGTTTCTCGGGTCGTCCTCGGGGATTCCTGCCTCTATCTTGCCAACGAGGTCCGCCCCCACGTCAGCCGCCTTCGTGTATATGCCGCCCCGAGTACAAAGCCGAATGCGATCTGCCACTGGGGCCAGAAGATCAGCAAGAGGACCAAGCCCAACCCAACGATGAAATAAGAGATAGTCTGTAGCTCCCTCTTCAGGAAGGTCCGCGCCCCCTCTCGGATGAAGCCCGCGATCTCCCGCATCCTCTGATTACCCGGTGCTTCATTCTTGAGGAGGTTGTAAACAATGAATATGCATCCGAAAGCGGCGAGACCCGTTATTACAGGAATCCAGAGGAGACTCATCTCCAATCGTCAACCACCTTTCGAGTTCTCCGCGTGCTAACCCATCCCATTCTCTTACTCCTTAAAAAGGATACTACGCGTAAACCCCTGAACTATGCGATCTTGGCGTCATCTTGAACAGAAATGGGGTTCTAGGGGCGCCTGAAGGCCTCTGAGAGAGTCTCCCAGTCCTCGTCACTCAGCCTCCAGCTGATGGCCCCTGCGTTATCTTTCGCGTGTTCCCGTCTCGAAGACTTTGGTATGGCGATGACCTTCTCCTGAGATATAAGCCAGTTCAAGGAGACCTGCGCCTGGGTTCTCCCATATTTCTCCGCCAACGCGTCGAGGACGGAGTGTCCCGGCTTGGCGAGGCGTCCCTTCGCTAGGGGTGTGTAAGCGATGAGCATTACGTCGTTTTTCTCGCAGTAGGGAAGCAACCCTCTCCTAGGGGCCTGCTCCATCAGGCTGTATTTGACCTGGTCGGCGACGAGGCGGTGATCCCTGAGACCGGCTTGGGCTTCAGCGAGGAGGGATGCGGAGAAGTTACTGACGCCTATGAATCTGGTGTATCCCTCATCCACGCAATGCTCCAGCGCCCTCATTGTCTCCTGGAGGGGGACCTCAGGGTTCGGCCAGTGGACGAGGTAGAGGTCGACGTAATCGACGGCGAGGCGTTTCAGGCTCGCCTTAATCGATGAGATGAGGTCGTCGTATCTAAGGTGGGTTCTCCAGACCTTCGTGGTGATGAAGAGAGAGCGTCGGTCGTAGGGCTGTATGGCCTCGCCCACCAGCTCCTCGGCGTGGCCTGCCCCATAGTACTCCGCCGTGTCGATGTGGGTCAGACCGAGGTCGATGGCCGCCCTGATGGCGGCGATTTCCTCCCCATCCCTAGAGGTGTCCGCCGTCTGCCTCCAGCCCATCCTCCACGTCCCCAGGCCTAGCACGGGTATCCGGAAGCCGCCTGCAAGCTCTTTGTATTCCATGCTCGAATCAACATCCACTATTGGATCGAGGCTGAAGCCGATAGGATTTTCGAAAAGGGGCGCGTCGATCCTCCAGAGAGCCTTTATTAACTGTCGCCCTTCTATGGAAGGAGTATCTTGGTAAAGTATCATCTGAGGCGGTAGGACAAGGCGATAACCAACCCTGATGCCCTGAAGAGGGTGCTCCGGTCCGCACAGTATGTGACTTTGGCGATGTCTGTCGACGACCAGCCGTATCTGGTCTCCCTCAGCCACGGCTACGACGAAGACCGCAACTGCATCTACTTCCACTGCGCCCGTGAGGGGAAAAAGCTCGACTACCTCAGGGCGAACAACACCGTGTGGGGGCAGGCTCTGCTGGATCACGGCTACTCCGACGGCGAGTGCACCCATCTCTATGCATCCGTCCACTTCTCGGGCCGGGTGACCTTCATTGACGACCCTGACGAGAAGCGCCGCGCACTGGAGTGCATGATAAGGCAGCTCGACAGCAACCCGGAGTCGCTGATCGGGCGGATCACCCCCGAGCTCTTCGACCAGACCATGGTCGGCCGGATCGACATAGAGTACCTGAGCGGCAAAAAATCCAAAGAAGTGACGGTGTGAACCCGGCGTCCTTGGGCATGAGGCTTGGCTGAAACGAGGGCTTAAGGTTGAAGATGCGATTGTTCTCGTTCAGCTCCTCTTCGCGGTGGAGCGTTCTAGGAGCCGCTTCATAGCCTCCTCGTAGCGGGGGTACATCTCGTCGACGAAGGGCTCCGCTTTCCTGAACCACTCGGTTTTCTCCACCTCGGTCTCCGCGTATCCGTGGCCGTCACTTGTCTCAACGTAGTTCTTGATCCTGACTTTTAGCAGGGTTTTCACCTTCCGTCCTGTTTTGGCGATTTCCTCCTCGTATCCGTAGTCGGGCTTACCTATGACGGTGATGAGGTCGACGACGTTGACGCCGTTCTCCTCCAGCCGCTCTGTCACGTTCCTCAGGGTTCCGCCCGTGCTCGATATCGGCTCGACGAGGAGGAGGTTGCTCCCCCGGGGGATGTCGTTCGCGTACAGGTATGTCCTGCTGTAGCCCGTCGTTTTCACGATCTCGATCTGGGTCGGCGGCGTCCACCCCGTCACGTCGTCCACGTATCTGCGCTTGCCGATGATCGCCATGGGCAGGCGCGTTTTCAGAGAGAGGGAGGTGCATATGGGGATGGCAAGGGCCTCGATGGCGCCGATTACATCGACCCTGCCGATGTCGGTGATGGCCATGACGGCGAGGGCGCACTCGTCGAGGGTGCGCGGATGGTGGCGGAAGAGTCGCTCGCTCACCTCCTCGACTATGTAGTAATAATGGGGCACTCCGTCCACGACATGATAGGGCATGCCGTCTATGAGGTTGAAGCCCTCTAGGTCGGGGAACCGGCGGTCCTTGAACTCCACCGCCTTTTTCCTTAGCACCTCAACCCGCTCCAGCTCGCGCTGCAGCTTCTCCAGCAATCCTAACCCCCTTCGGGGAATCGTCTGTAAAACGATATAAGGCTTCTCGAGTTGAACTCGTCTGCCGTGTCCTTTATTACATGAAAAATCCTATGAGCCTTGATTTACGACTATTCGAATCTTGGGAGCAATCCTGTGTACATTTATAAATATGCGCTAGGACTATTGTCGATTCGAACCGTCTGAGGCGGAACAGGTTGAAGCTTCTCGAATGTGAGGCGAAGGAAGTCTTCAGGGAGTTCGGTATCTCGACGCCGGAGGGAGGCGTCGCCTCCTCGGCGGAGGAGGCTGAGAAGGTCGCTGCGCGCATCGGGGGCCCCGTTGCCGTCAAGGCTCAGCTCCCCGTCGGGGGGCGGGGGAAGGCCGGCGGCATCCTCTTCGCGGAGACACCCGCTGAGGCTGCGGAGGTCGCTGGGAGGCTCCTCGGCAGCAGGCTCAAGGGGGTGGAGGTGCGGAAGGTGTTGGTGGAGGAGAAGCTGGGCATCGAGGACGAGGTCTACATTGGCGTTGTCGTGGACAGGCGGAGCCGGTCTCACGTCGTGCTGGCGTCATCTGAGGGTGGCGTCGACATCGAGGAGGTTGCGGCCACGGCTCCGGAGAAGATCGTTAGGTTCGCGGTGGACCCGCTTCAGGGTCTTCGTCCCTACCATGCCCGCTGGGTCGCGAAGCAGGTGGGCTTCTCGGGGCGGAGGATGATGGAGCTGGCGGGACTTCTCCTCAAGCTCTACCGGGTCGCCGTCGAGATGGACGCCGAGCTGACGGAGATCAACCCCCTCGCGCTGACGGCGGAGGGCTTCGTGGCCGCCGACGCCCGCCTCAACGTTGATAACAACGCCCTGTTCAGGCACCCCGACCTGGAGGAGCGGTTCCGGGAGAGCGAGCTCGCCGAGCTGACGGAGAGGGAACAGGAAGCCCGGAGCCTCGGCCTCACCTACGTCGAGCTGGACGGGAACATAGGGATCATCGGCAACGGCGCAGGGCTGACCATGGCGACTCTCGATACCGTGACGCTCCACGGTGGCCGCCCTGGTGACTTCCTCGACCTCGGCGGCGGGGCTCCGCCCGACAGGATCGAGGCCGCCGTTGCCTTCGTCCTGTCTGACCCGAGGATCGACGCCCTCTTCGTCAACATCCTCGGCGGCATAACCCGGTGTGACGACACCGCCCGGGGGCTCATCGAGGCGAGGCGTCGGACGGGGTCCGAGAAGCCCATCGTCGTCCGGATGATGGGGACCAACGAGGAGGAGGGGAGGCGCCTCCTCAGGGAGGCCGGCATAGACACCCTCGACACCATGGAGGAAGCCGCCGAGAGGGTCGTCGCCCTCGCAGGGAGGCGTTGAGCATGGTCAGGTTCGTCGAGAAGGGAACGAAGGTCCTGGTCCAGGGGATCACGGGAACCCAAGGGCGGTTTCACACCAGGCTGATGCTCAACTACGGCACCGACATCGTCGCCGGCGTCACCCCGGGCAGGGGCGGCGAGGAGGTCGAGGGGGTCCCCGTCTACGACACGGTGGCCGAGGCCCAGCAGGAGCACAGCGTAGACGCGTCCATCATATTTGTCCCGGCTCCCTTCGCCCTGGACGCCGCGCTTGAGGCGGTGGAGGCGGGGCTCGACCCCGTCGTCGTCATCACCGAGAGCATACCCGTCAGGGACACCATCGAGCTGGTGGCGAGGGCGCGGCAGAAGGGGGTGACCATCGTGGGGCCGAACACCCCGGGCGTCATCAAGGCCGGCGAGTGCAAGCTGGGCATCATGCCCGCCCAAGTCTTCCGCCGGGGACCGGTCGGCGTCATCTCCCGGAGCGGCACCCTCTTCTATGAGATCGCCGCCCACATATCCCGCAGCGGCCTCGGCGAGTCCACCTGCGTCGGCCTAGGCGGGGACCCAGTGGTCGGCCTCGACTTCATCGACGTCCTCAAGTGGTTCGAGGAGGACCCCGAGACCGAGGCCGTCGCCCTCATCGGCGAGATCGGAGGGGATGCCGAGGAGAGGGCCGCCGAGTTCATCACCCAGGGCGGCTTCACCAAGCCCGTCGCCGCCTACATCGCAGGGAGGGCAGCCATCCCGGGGAAGCGGATGGGCCACGCCGGCGCCATCATCCAGGGGGCCTCAGGGACCGCGCAGAGCAAGATGGAGGCGCTGAGGGCCGCGGGGGTCGCCGTGGGCGAGCGGCCCGGCGACGTCGCGAAGGCCCTGCTGAAGCTGCTCGGCTAACCCGACGGCGGCGCGCCAGCGGCCTCCAGCAGCCCTAGGAGGTTCTCCAGCATCCTGTAGGTGAGGCCCCAGACGACCTCGCCGTTCACGAGAAAAGCGGGAACCTCTACGCCCTGGATGAGGGCGCTCCCCCTGGATCGTCGCAGATGTTCGAGGGAGACCCAGAAATGGGAGCAGAGCTCCTCGTTCAGCGTGATCTGGGGCGTCTCGTTGCAGAGGACCACGAAGGGGAGGACGCCGAGCTCAGGGGCGACGGAGGAGGTTGTGACGCTCAGCGTGCCGAGGAAGCGGCATCCGCGTAGTTCGATGCCGGTCTCCTCACGGGTCTCCCTGATCACGGTCTCACAGAGGTCCCTGTCCTCGGAGCGTCGCCGTCCGCCGGGAAACGCCATGTGGCCCGACCAGGGGTCGGAGGGGTTGGTCGCCCTCTTGACCAGCAGAACCTGGAGGCCCCGCCCCTCGCGCTTCAGCAGTATGGCCACGGCTGCTCCAGCGTCGGCGTCCTCAACCGGCTTCAGCACTCCTCGTAACTTCTCGACGGCATCCTCATGATCCAAGAACGACGCCCCACCATAAACACATAACCCCATGACGCTTTAATAATCTGATCCGGGTGCCGCACGCAGACAACGGCTCTCTCAGAGGCGCCCTTGGAAATTCTAGGGTTGATGGAACGCGATTAAGTTGAAAAGAAGAGATTATTTCTCCTGGTCCGGCTTAGTTTCTGCCTTTTTCACCGGCTCCTTGACGATGGGCTCCATGTCCTGGGCGATCTCGATCTTCTCGGTCAGCTCCTCGGCGCTCGACTTTATATCAGCCACCAGCCGGTTCAGGATGGTTGTCATGGAATCGAGTCGGGAGATGGTCTTCTCTATCATCGCCCACTCGATCACCTCCCCGATCCTCTTCCGCTCTATCTTGGATTTGAAGAAGACCCTGGCGACGATCACCCCGACCACGAACCCCACCACGCCCCCTATCAGGTAGTCCTCGAACAACTCTAGCATGACTGAGCCTCGAACCTCTGCATATCTGAACTCCATTAAATGTATTTTGATGATGGAAAAGGCAGCCAATTTACTGAAATATGTTGGTTAAACCACGCAGGATCGCCCCTTGTCGCGAGCCAGAGCAGTACCTCAGTCCTCAAGGACGCGCATCTTGCGCTTACCTTCGATGAAGGCGTCGAGGGTATCCCTCTTCGAGACGATTCCACGCAGCCTCCGCCGATCCTCCCGATCCACGACCGGCAGTATCTCGACGTCGTGGCGGTTCATCTTCTCAAGCACTGCGTAGGCCGTCTCATCTGGAAACGCAGTGACCAGATCGCCGATGAGCACGTCCTTCACTAGGATTTCCTCGGCCTTCTCAGGAGAGATATGGCTCAACTGTTTCAGCGTGATCAGGCCGACCAGCTTTCCGTCCTCGACGACGGGGAAACCTGTGTGCTTCGTCTCCCATATCATGAAGGAGACGACGGAGAGGGGGGCATCCTTTTTCACGCTTATGACCTCCTCTGCCGGCGTCATGATCTCCTCCACCTTGACCAGCTTCAATGGATTGACCGTGGTGTCGATCTCCACGCCCCGCCTTCTGAGTTTGAGGGTGTAGATGGACCCGCTCATGAGGATCGTTGACACGAAGTAGCTCGCCGCGCACGCGAGCATCAAGGGAGGGAGGAGATGGTAGTTGTCGGTCATCTCCGGCAGCATCACGATGCAGGTGAGCGGCGCCTTCGCCGCGCCCGCGAAGAGGGCGGACATGCCGACGAGGGCATACACATAGAACTGTTTCGACGCTGTCGGCACCCCGGAGAGAAGAGGGCCTAGAGCTACGCCGAACATAGCGCCCATGTAGAGCGAGGGAGCAAAGATCCCGCCGCTGCCGCCGGAACCCAGGGTCAACGAGGTGGCGAGGATCTTCGCAAATGCGAGGATGAGCAGCAGCCAAATGGGCTGCCCACCGGCTATGACTGTCTCTATCCCCTCATATCCCACGCCCAGAATACCGTATCTGACCAGGAACACGCCGATCGCCCCCGTCATCAGCCCCCCGATCGCCGGCTTCAGCTCCTCCCGCCCGGGAAGTCGCTCGAAGAGATCCTCGAATAGATAGAGGCACTTCGTCCACAGTATCGCGAGGAGGCCGAAGACCAGCCCCATGGGCACGAAGCAGGCCAGCTCCAGGGGGTTGCTAAGCGTGTATGCGGGGGTCTTGAACGCGGGCTGGAGACCGAAGGCCTCGCCGGTCACAGCGGCCCCCACAACCGACGCCAGAAAGACCGGAATGACATCGTAGGGCGCCACACCTCGATATATGACCTCAATGCCGAAGATGGCCCCGCCGAGAGGCGCCATGAAGGTCCCCGATATACCGGCGGCCAGGCCGCAGACGATCAACAGCTTGACGTAGGTCTCACTGAGTTTGAATGTCGACCCCAGGAAAGAGCCGACGGTGGACCCGATCTGCGCTATGGGCCCCTCGCGGCCGACGCTTCCCCCTGAGCCGATGGTGATGGAGGAGACGAGAATCTTGACCGCGGCGACCCGCGCCCTGATCCGGCCTCCCTGCCGGTGGACCGCGTCCATCACCTTGGGAACCCCGTGCCCCTTTGTCTCCGGGGCTATCATCTTTATGATCGGACCGACGATGAGAC
This sequence comes from Candidatus Bathyarchaeota archaeon, assembly GCA_003662205.1. GTDB lineage: Archaea > Thermoproteota > Bathyarchaeia > TCS64 > TCS64 > B46-G15. The sequence goes on along the minus strand of QMXQ01000025.1, from coordinate 1,710 downwards.
CTCCGAGAGCAGGGAGAAGCACGACGCCTAGGTTGTAACCGCCTATCATGAATGTTATGTGTGGCAGAATCATCCGGAAGAAAAGGTTGTTGAAGAGTTCAATCATTTTTCTGAACACAATTGCGCCTATCCCGCCCGTCACGCCGACGATTATGGCAAGTCCGTTGATTTTACACCAGATTTTAACTCCTTTTTTCAACATAATTCTTATATCCCCCTGGATTGCGGGGCTACAGCGATTATTTGAATTCTAAGCTAGATTCACAGGAATAAGGGTTCATAATCTCTGAGATAAGAACCTTTCGGATGGCATAAGTGAAAAAACGCCGATATGGTCATTAAAACATATTTAGAGGTAAAACAAAAGCGTGTTTGAGTGCCTTTACCCGACAACGGATTTTCCGAAAGGGTTTTAACTCGGGATGCCCATCCTAAATGGATTTAGCCTAGACTAAAAAGGGTGATTGTGTGAGCGGAGAGGGAGCCGAGAGGGTCGAGGCACAGAGGGCTTCTAATGATCTTCGGAGCCGACGGCAGGAGGAGATGGATCTCCTCAGGACGAGGATGGACAAGGTTCGGCATAAGATAGCAGTCATCAGCGGGAAGGGCGGGGTCGGCAAGACCCTTGTCACCGTCAACCTGGCCGTGGCCCTAGCGGTGAGGGGGCGGAACGGAAGGGTCGGTATCCTCGACGCGGACATCCATGGCCCCTGCGTCCCTAAGATGTTGGGGCTGAAAGGGAGCCGTTTGATGTCGGGGCCGCCGGGCGTCTTTCCGGCGCTGGGTCCTCTGAACATAAAAGTTGTCTCCATGGACTTCCTGCTCCCCAGTGACGACGCTCCTGTCATCTGGAGGGGGCCTCTGAAGATGGGGGCCATTCGCCAGTTCCTTTCCGAGATCGCGTGGGGTGACCTGGAGTATCTTCTCATCGACCTGCCGCCAGGGACCGGAGACGAGGCGCTGAGCGTGCTGCAGCTGCTGCCCGAGATGGACGGCGTCGTCATAGTCACCATTCCAAGCGAGGTCTCTCAGGATGTGGTGAAAAAGGCAGTCACCTTCGCCCGGAAGATGGAAGCCCCTGTCATCGGCATCGTCGAGAACATGAGCGGTCTCATCTGTCCCCATTGCGGCGAGAGGATCGATGTCTTCAGCAGCGGCGGTGGCGAAAAGATAGCGGCGGAGATGGAGGTTCCCTTTCTCGGCTCCATTCCCTTAGATCCTCGGATCTCCAAGGACTCAGATGCTGGCGTCCCCTTTATCGTGGAACATCGGGATTCGCCAGCCGCTAAGTCTTTCGATGCTATAGTCGAGAAGATCGAAAAGTTTGTTGAGAGGAGATAAGAGATGAAGGTTGCGGTATCATCCTCAGGCAGGGATCTGGAGAGCGCGGTCGATCCTCGGTTTGGGCGGTGTCCCTACTTCGTGATCGTCGACACGGAGACCATGAGCTTCGAGGCGGTCTCGAATGCCGGCGTAGGTGCCGCCCACGGCGCGGGCATACAGGCGGCGCAGCTAGTCGCATCCAGAGGGGTCGGCGTCGTGCTGACCGGCAACATGGGCCCCAACGCCTTCAGCGCCCTAGCCGCGGCCGGCGTTAAGGTGATGACTGGCGCCGCGGGCACCGTCAGAGACGCCGTGGAGAGCTTCAAGAGAGGCGAGCTCAGCGCGAGCAGCAGGCCCACGGTGGGGGGACACTTCGGCCTTGGAGGT
>QMXQ01000024.1 GCA_003662205.1 Candidatus Bathyarchaeota archaeon | reverse complement strand
CCGCCTTCACCCCCCGGGCCCGCCACGTGGAGCGCAGCCTCGTCACGACCTGGGTGATGAGGAACACCGTCCACGTCATGCCGGCGAAGCGGTTCCCCCTCTTTCGCCGGAATGACGTGGACGGTGTTCCTCATCACCCAGGTCTTGACGAGGCTGCGCTCCACGTGCAGGGCCCGGGGGATGAAGGCGGTGTCCAGGTCGGAGACACGGTTCCACAGGCTCAGCTGGACGTTGAGAGCTCCCTGAGCGTTCAGGCCGAGGATATCGTCCACGACATCGAGGGCTTGGTCCCTAGGAGCCCGTTCGAGCAGGTGGTGCCGGCTGAGAGTGAAGAGCGCGGCGGTTCTGAGGGGAACCTCCAGAGTCATCGCGGCCAAATCCGGTTGAATAGGGCGTGGGACTCGTAAATGAGGTTTCCCCCGCTTACAGGAGAAACGCTCTCTTCCACATAACCGCCGTCGGCCCCATTGACTTTTATAAACACTTCAAGCCCCTCTATTCTCAGGTGCTTCTATGGGAAGGGTGAAAGGATTCAGGCTCGAAGGCGTCCTGCCGGCGGTGGTGACGCCCTTCGACAAGCATGAGGAGTTCGACGAGCCGGCGTTCCGCAACCTCATAGACTGGCTCATCGAGAAGGGCATCACAGGCATCGTCCCCTGCGGCACGACCGGGGAGTTCTCCCTGATGACTCAGCAGGAGCGGGCCCGGGTCATCGAGGTCTGCGTCGATCAGGTCAACGGCCGCATCCCCGTCATAGCCGGGACCGGGGACACGGCGACGAAGCTCGTCATCGAGGCGACCCGACACGCGAAGGACGTTGGGGCCGACGCCGCCATCATCGTCAACCCCTACTACATGAAACCGAAGGGCGGAAAAGGCATCTACGACCACTACCTCGCCATCGCCGAGGCCGTCGACCTCCCCATCGTCCTCTACAATATCCCCTCGACCACGGGTCAGTACATCCCTTGGCAGGTCATCGAGGACCTCGCCGAGGTCGACAACATCGTCGGGCTGAAGGACTCCAGCGGCGACCTGAAATACATGATGTCGGTGCTGGAAAAGGTGAGCGACAAGATCGACGTGGTCGTCGGCTGGGACGAGGTGGTGCTCCCCGCCCTCGCGGCCGGGGCGAGCGGCATGATCTTGGCCAGCGCCAACGTCATCGCACCATTCTGGCTCGACATCTACCGCAAGGTGAAGGAGGGGAAGCTCGAGGAGGCGAGGGCGATCCAGCGCCGCATCCAGAAGTTCACCCGGCACATCGTGGCCACGGGCGCCCTGGGGCCCAAGGCGTGCCTGAACTACATGGGCGTCCCCGTCGGGAGGACGCGACGGCCCATCATCATGGGCGACACCCTCAGCTACGAGCTCAGGGAGGAGCTACGCATCGAGCTGGAGAAGCTGGGCCTCGTGGAGAAGAAGCCGATCACCTTCAAGGTGGAGCCGGAGAAGCCGCTGACGGCCCGGTTCGCCTCCGTCGGCGTCACCCCGGAGGTCATCGAGCAGTTCACGCTCCGGACCGGCGAGGCCCTCGTCGACCCCGCCTCCAACGAGGTGGCCCACATCGACCTCCTCATCGGCAGGGTCGACGGCCCCGTGGGCCAGGCCTACGCCAACGCCCTCGCGAACCCGACGAAGGAACGAGAAGCCCTCCAGGCCATCCTGGAGCCGAACATGGCGGTGAAGCCCCCGACCCTCATCGTGCCGACGGTGCCCGTCCGGGGGCTGAGGGAGGCGAGCATGGTCTACGGCCCCGCCCAGGCCGCCGTCGCCAAGGCGGTGGCGAAGTCCGTGGAGGACGGCATACTGCCGGCGACTGACGACATCGTCCTCATAGCGAACGTCTTCGTCCACCCGACGGCGACCCGCCGCCACAGGGTCTTCATCAACAACTACAAGGCGATGCGCCACGCCATAAGGAAGGCGATGGAGGGGCGGCCGACGGCGGAGGAGGCCGCGGAGAACGCGGACAACGCCCGCCACCCCTTCAGGGAAAGCCTTTAAACGCCGTCCCACCCCCTTTTTCTAGAACTTCTGGCAGGGTTAGGGTTGACTGACATCCTCATCAAGCACGGGTTCGTCCTCACCATGCGGGGCGAGGGCGTCGGCACCATCGAGGACGGCGCTGTCGCCATCGAGGGAGACAGGATCGCGGCCGTGGGGAAGACCCACGAGCTGGAGAGGAGATACGGCGGCGCCGAGAGGGTCTTCGACGCGAGGGGGAAGGCCGTCCTCCCCGGGTTTGTGGACGCCCACATACATAACTTCAAGTTTTTTAGCACATGTTAATAGCCCTCTAGAGGGCTCCGGCGTCCGGAAAAACGTTTTTCGCCCTTTGATGAGGAGGCGATTATGGGCGAACGGTCGGGGTTTTAATACTGTCCTGGGGTAGGCCCCCTCCCTCGCCCACTATCTTGTCCACTAGCGGGGACTTTGCCCTCCGGCACCTGCTGCATGACCCGGTTCTCCTCACCTCCTCGTTATGCGCGTGGATGTGGGTCCAAGGTGTGCTCTTCGACACCTTTAGGGCCTCCGAGATCTCCCGGTAGTTGAAGCCGTCCTGCCTCATCTGGATCATCTGGGCGTGTTGGAGGTCGCCCACGACGCGGGCGGGCTTTGTCTCAACGATGAGCTCTCCGTGATCCACCTCGACGCCTACGGCCTTCAGTATGTCCTCCCCAGCCTGCTTATGCCAGTCGTGGTAGGGGAAGATGCCGACTCCGTGGCTGCCCCTGCCCGTGAGGAGGACGAACATGTCCACGGGCATCCTCTGGAGGCGTGCGGGACGGTAGAACGAGTAAAGCCAGGATAGGTCGCTGGGGAGCCCGTAGATGCCGAGGGATTTGAAGAATATGTAGTCGAAGGTGATCCTGACGTCCACGTCGATGCTGGACAGCTTCTGCGTGTCGAGACCCAGCGAGAAGCCGCAGTGCCGGGCCTCGCGGGTGAAGTACGTGAGCTGCGCCTTGGCCAGCGTCTGGTCCGAGGACACCTTCATCCGGCTGTAGAGCAGGTTCGCCGCCTCCCTGATGAGTAGGTAGGCGGGGGTCCTCCAGACGACGCGGCTGTACACCTCGTCTATCACCTTGTTGATTTGGCTGTACTCTACGTCTATGGAGGAGTAGAGGGGGCTGGCGGATATGACCAGGTCGTAGCGCTGCAGGTCGTCCACGGTGTACTTGCTTGCGGGCTTTGAGTCCCATGGTGAGGATACGTTGGTGTTGTCGCCGTGGAGGAGCAGCACCCGCTTATCATTCTCCGTGACCCACGGGCTCCTGAGCCATGCGAGCCCCTCCCCGTCTCGGCTGCCGAATATGTCGAGGACGGGGCAGCCGCCGGAGAGGAACTCCTGGGCGATGTGCTCCAGGAGGGTGGACTTGCCTGAGCCGCGGACGCCGAACGCGGCGTAGGTGAGGGCGTGCCTGAACTCCACGCCGTCGCCCAGCCAGCGCCCCCATCTAAGTATCCGCACGTCTCCGCCTCTCCGTCACCATTCTGAAGAGCTCCCCGTAGGTCTCGGGGCTAATGGTGGTGGCGAGCTTACCCGCCGTCTCCTGGACCCTGGCCATGCACCAGTCTAGGAAGCAGCCGACGAGGGTGTGATACCCGACCTCGCTCATTCGGTCCGTGATCCACTGCACCCGGCTCTCGAAGGACATGGATTTGAGGAGCTCGACGTGCTTCTCCATGTCAGACTCGGGCAGCTTGACCATCACGTGTTCCTTGAACCACGGCTTGACGAGGCGCTTGTGGTCGAGGTTGCGGAGGCTGACGCGGTAGGTTTTCCCGCTGTGGTCGGGTTTGATGGCTGGGTTTGCGAGGCGGTAGGCGACGCTGAACAGTCCTCGCATCTGCTTGCCGTCGATGCTGAGCCGGGCCCGGGTGTCGGGGTCGAGGAGGAGGGCGGCCCTGGTGACGTGGAGGACGGTTTCGAGGGGCTTCGCGTTGATGGTCTCGATCAGGTGGCTGCAGATTAGGCGCTCCTTTGCGTTGAAGCTGGGGCGCTGGAAGAAGCTGTCCGCCCTCATCCGGTCCTCGTCTCGCGCCGGCGTGGTCATAGCCCCTGCCTCCTCTTCCTCAAGACCTCCTTCACGTGGTCCACGATCTCGGAGTACATGATAATCATGTACTTGCACTCTCGGGCCTGCCATTTCGGCATCTGGTCCTTGTATCTGTAGAAGTCTCTGTAGTCTTGGAGTCTCAGGGCCAGTATGAAGCCGTAGGCGTTGAGCTCCTCGATCCAGCCCTTCTCGTCGGCCTCGTTTATGTAGGTCATGACCTCGCGGCGGTGGTCCTCCTGCCTCTGCAGGAACTCCTCCCAGTCCTCCGGTCGGTACATCGAGTCATCGCAGTAGTCCGGGTCGTTTGGATCCACCTTGTAGACTTTCACCAATTTTTTTCACCTCCCTTTCTTTTTCTCCACCTGTAGATGGAGCATGAATCTCCGAGGCATCCGCCTAAGCCTTGGATGGTGGAGCATCGGAAGGGCTTGATGCCGCCCCGGATTACGCTTCTGACTTGGTAGGCCGTCACCTTGGGGTTGAAGTCGCCCTGTCCCCTGAAGGCGTCGATTATGCGGGGTTCGCTCCAGCCGTCGGCGTGGAGCTCGGCGGCGACGGCGACTCTCATCTTGTGATCCATGTGGCTGCTGTTTATGGCGGCCGCTATGCAGGGCCTCATGCCCTCCAGCCTTCGGCGTTGCGACGGCATCCGTCTCCGCTTTGTGGACTTGTCTAGGATCTCCTCCGTGATCTGCCGCGCGGCTTGAACCGTCAAGCTGTAGGGGACTCCGTGCTCACGGTATGCCTGTTTGAAGCCGGGGAGGAGGAGGACGGGTCTCCTCTCCATGTCCACGGGTACGCAGAGCTCTCCACTCTTCTCGTGGCGGGTGTACGGGACGCGAGCGAGGCGCTTCACGTCGCCCAGCACGGCGCGGTCGAGGGTCGGGTACTCGCCCCTGCCGATGAGCATGCGCTGCAGCCGATCGTAAATCGCCTTCAGGTGGTCGGGGGACAGGTCGCGACCGATAGGCCTCTCGAGGAAGGCGTAGAGGTGGTAGCCCTTCCGCCCTGAGAAGCATAGGAGGGGCTCGATGCCGTAGTATGTTCTGAGTCGATGGGCGAATACTCGGGCGTCCTCCCAGGCGAGGTTGAGGTCCTCGTGGTCGAAGTCGAAGAACAGCTTATCTATGCTTGAAACCGTGTTCGGCGCCTCGTAGTAGTTCACGCTCATGAAGACTGGGCCCTGGGATTCAGGGGCGAGCTCCAGCAGATCCGCCGGGTTGGGGGCGATCCACCTGACCGGGTCCCCGAGTTCTCGGGGTTCGGGTCCGAACCACTCAACCCAGAACGCCTCTAGGAGGTCGGAGCGTACCTGCATCATGGTGATGCCGCCCTCCAGTAGCCTGGAGCCGGGTTGAAGACCCGCCTATCCTGCTTCAGCAGCTCCAGAACCCTACGGAGCTCCTCGGGGTCCATCCTCAGCTTCTGGTTGAGGCCGAACTCGGAGACCTTGTCGGGGAAGCCTTGCAGGGCCTCCAGAACCCGCTCCATCTTATCCTGAAGAGGCTCAGGGGGTGGATTAGGTGGGTTAGGTGGGATATTTTTCAAAGGGTGTAGGTGTTTATCTAACCCACCCTTGGGTTGGGGTGGATTATCTTTATCCCTATACCCTTTGTTTTTTTGCCCACCTAATCCACCTAACCCACCCTTTCCGTAGTCGTAGCGCCTCACGAGGTCGCCGTAGGTCTTGGCCGTGACCGTGTACCTTGTGCGTCCGTGGAGGAGGCGTTTGAAGAGGCTCATGCGGGACAGGATGCGCCCCACACGTCTCGCGGTCCAGAACTTGCTGAAGGCTGCCTCATCGTATTCGCCCGCCTCCTCTAAGAGGACTTTGATGTGGGGCAGGAGGTCGGAGGCCTTGAACTCGACCGCCCTCTCCCTCTTCAACGTCTCGGTTTTGCTCAGCCTGAAGACTTGACAGATGGCGCCGATGATCAGCTTCTCGTCGCGGTACTGGCTCAGCCGCTTTATGGCGTTGGCCTCAGCGGCGTACTCCGTCACGGCCCCGTAAACGTCCTCGCCGACGATGCGGGCGATGGTGAAGATGGGGAGCCACACCTCTCTCTCGTGGCCTCGGAAGCCCCGGATGGCCTCCTCCTCAACTCGGAGTATCTTCAGAACTTCCCCTATGCGGAGGAGTCTGAGAAGGTAGAGCTCGTTCCGGAGATCGTGAAAGTCGGATACCTCGGGGTCCCTGCCTATCGGGTCCCGCTCCTGCTGCATATAGAGGAATATCGCTCGCGCCTCGTCCGCCTCCTGACCGCCCAGCTGAGTCGGCTTCTCCGTCGACGCGAAGATCACGGGCATATAAGTCTCGAAGAGGCCGAGGATGAACTCGTCCTTACTCGTCTTCTCGACCCTGGGAACCTTGGTCCCGCGCTTGAACGCCGTCCTTATGATCTTCCACGCGCCCTTCCCTAGCAGCGACTCATCCACTCCCATCGACGGCCTGAACGCCTCAGCGCTCCTGTAGAGGGACGCATCGCTGGGGTCCGTGGCTATGAAGCCATGCCTGCTGAGCAGGGTCGCCGTGAAGAGGAGGCGGCTCTTCCCACTTCCCTGCGACCCGTATGGGTAGAGAAAAGGATAGGTGCTGAAGGCCTCGACAAAATACGTCCCCAACACCCAGCACGAGACCACGTCGTAGAGCCGAGGGTCCCAGCCGAAGCTCACGAACCGCCTAAGCTCAGCCTTGATGCGGTCGTACGCCTCCCTCCAGCCGATGCAGTCCCGCCCCTCAACGAACTCCCGGGCCACGTCAAGGTCTATGAGGGTGTCAAAGACCGCCGCGCTCCGAGTCTTAAGCTCAACCAGGACCGTGCGCCCGGCCACGTTCAGCGTCCGCGCCATCTGCAGCGGCTTCAGGCTTCTCTCCACTCCTCCGCCCCCGTGGAGGGCCCAGACGAGGACCGGCGTGATCGTGTCGTACTCGACGACCTCCTCCTTCCCGCGCCTCTTCACAACCTTCTCGACGTGGGCGTGGCTGTACGTGAGCTCCCCGACTAGGACGCAGCCCTCGTTACGGTAGAACAGGTTAGAGGCGGGAACCCTGACGCCGTCGGCTGACAGCAGCGTAATGGAGAGGTCGCCCTCGCTAAAGCTGAGAGGGTTATAACCACAATTAGGGCAGACCCCAGCCTCCAGCCTCGCGCCGCACTTCACGCAGGTCACCATCACTCCCGCCTCCCCACCACCACAATGTACATGTGAACCCCCAGATCCCTGTCGTTCTGACGAAGCCGCGAAGTCGGGATGGCGATATACTCCCTCTCCAAGGAGGCTTTGATGTCGAGGAGGAGCCGACGTTCGCCCTTCAATTTCACAAGGACAGAACGGCTGCCGTCAGCGTTTCTAAAGATGCCGCGTTCCATCTATCTTTCTCCTCCTCTCCAAGGCGTCGACGCGTATCTCCAAGAGTCGCAGCAATTCTCGGAGCTGTCGGAGTTCATGAATAACGTCCATGAGACTGGGGCTGAACGTCTCCGTCTCCGTAGGCAGGGAGACGGCGGGGCTCTGCCCATTGCGAGGATCAACAGGCACCTCGAACCCTGACATCACTTTGCGAGCCTCCTGTTAAGAAGCCGTCCATCGCGTCCGCCGAGGCTGATCTCGTAGTCGCCGACCCTGACCTTCTCATACCTCTTCAGGGCGTCGATGAGCTTCGCGTTGACGGGGTTCCCGTCTCTGTCGTAGGCGAAGGCCCAAGCCCACTTATCGCCGGGCGCGGCGGGCTGCTTCTCCTTCCGCATCCAGTTGATGGCGCTGATTTCGATGTCCGCGGGTACGCCCCTCGAGGTGAATCCTTTGGCTCCTATCGACCTGAGTTCGTCGAGGGTTTTCTGTAGGCTGTCGAGTAGTTTGAGGTATTGGTCGGCGTCCAGCACGACCTTACCGTCACTCACTCTGAGACCCCCTACCGTTCTTCTCAAGCTCGGTACGAATGGCGCATCTGAGAAAGTCGGCAAAATGCAGGTACTGACCGCTCTTGATCAGTTCAGATATTTTCTCGACCATAGCTGGGGGGATGCGAGTTGCCACACATCTTCCGGCCATCGTAATCATACAGATGCAAGGCGAAAACATTAAATAGTATTTTTATTGATATAGAAAATTGTTGGCGTTACTAAATAAGGGGGTGTGGTTGTTGGAACCCGTTAAGTTAGGAGGGGTTGAGAAGGAAATATTAACACTTCTAGCTAAAAATAAGGGGGGTTTAAAGCTCAAACAGATATTAATGATTCTAAAAAAAGAACACTTCTCATATGTGTCTCGACCTCTTAACACACTTATTGAAAAAGGCTTAGTCTCAGAGCTGAGTAAAGACCAGCCGCGCGGCCGGGGGCGTCCAGCTAGAACCTTCGGAGTCACGACCGCCGGGGTCGGTCGTTACATTCATGAAACTGATGACTTCTCAGTTCTAGGGGTTCAAAGGGGGTTAGACCCACTCATAGCTAAACTGCATGATTTCTACGAGGCCCTTGAAGGATACAAGAAGCGGGATGAGATAATGCGGGGCCTTATCTCCGTATCCTTGATGATGGTGAAAAGCGGCCTCGATGTTGATGATGTGATAAATATGGGCGGGGCTTGGATGGAGAGGCGACTTTCAAAACTGCCTAACAAATATAAAAAGAGGGTTTTAGCCGTCTCGAATGGTAAGTTGCTTAAACGGGTTCGTCGAGAGTTTAAACGTCAGATTGAGGCTTAACTGAACTCTCCCTCCTCTCCAGCCGTTCGACGACCTCACGACCTAACTTCGCCTCAACTTGAGAGACAACGGAGGTTTTCTTTGGACGCGGTGTTAGTTTACTCCCTGCGACGGATGCAGGGTTTTTATATTTTACATCTAAATACTCAGCCACGGTTCTATATTTGTATCCTGTTTCGTCTGTGATCCATTGGCTTATCTGACTTGGCTTCAGCGGATTTTGTAAATCGGTTTAAAATTGTTGTCTATTATTAGTAATCCATTAAACTTAAAAAGTGTGAACAAAGGCTTTAAAACGAGGTTTACGAACCCTTTTATAGGTGTAACATCGATGGGCGAGTCCTATATTCCAAGTCCAAAAGGTCTGATCAGGGGTAAAGACTTAAAATTTAAAACCATTCGAGAGGATTGGAACATTTATGAACTTGAAGATGGAACAATATTACGTGCTAAACTTGTTGCTAGTAAAATATCGAGGGGTATAGATCCTGAAACAGGAGATATTTTTTATCTCGAGGATCGAGGAGAGCCTTTATACAATATTCGTCATACCGTAATCGTTGTTGCTGAAGTTCCTAAGGAACTCATGAAAGAACCAAAGGAGGTTAGTTGATGAGCTATAATCTTATCCCGTATATAGAAAGAAATTCATGGGATACTTCATTCCTTAATGGTCCACAACACCTCTTCGACGCAATTTCTTCTATTTTACCTCAAAAGGTAGTGACCCTATTAGAAGATGCTTTACCTTTTTATCTAGAACCCCAAGAAGAAGGTGGCTTTGTAGCTTTTTCTTCAGAATATCCGGGGGCTGTTGGTCAAGGTGAAACAGAAGAAGAAGCTATAAAAGATTTAGAGGAAGCTATTCAAACACTTAAAGAATTTTTAAAAGATAGAGACACTAAGGTGACTTAAAATAAATGGGACCTATTTCGGGGCAGGATGCTTTAAAAGCATTAGAAAAAAAAGGATTTGAACTTCGTCGTGGAAAAGGTTCTCATGTTGTTGCATATAAACAAGATACTAAGCCTTTTACTGTTCCATTACATAGAGAATTGAAAAAAGGAACATTAAATCACATAATAAAGAGTTCAGGAGATTTTAAAGAAGGTTTTTATCAACATTTGAAATGATACGAAACTGTTCTTGATATATTATTAGGTCTTTCGCTGTTTATCTCTCTTTTTCAGACTTTTCTAGTCTCTCGACGCGCCTTATGAGATTCATGACCTGTTTCTGAAGCTCCTTAACCATGCTGTAGACCTCCATCACCATCTGAGCCGTCTCTGGATCGAGTTCTTGCTTCGTCTCCTCCATAACTTGTCTGCTTGTCTTCTCTATGCTCAGCAGGTGCTCGAAGCTCGCGTATATCTCCCTGAGGGCGTCAAGGCTCAAGTTGATGTACGCCGACTTCTGCTGAGGCAGCCGGTGGGCCATGAAGTACTCGATGAGGTCGCCGTCCATCTTCCCCGTCAGCGCCGACCGGAACGCGGACCGTAGTGAGTGGGGACGCGCTGGGTTGTACCCGTTCTCAAGGTCCTCCCTGTAGATGAAGTTCAGCTTCTTCGCGATCTTGCGCAGCCTAGCTTGGATGCTGGCCGGCGTGGCCCTCTTGTCGCTTCCGAGCTGAACGAAGAGCGGGTCCTCGGGCTTGATGTCTGGGCGGCTCTCCAGGTATAGCCGGAGGTATCGGACGGCGTCGGCCCCGACGAAGGTGCGTATCCGCACGTTCGTCTTCTCCCTGTACTTCTCCACCGCCATTGGGAGGACGCCGGCCTCGTACTCCCTCTTTATGTCGCCGTAGTCCAAGCTCAATACGTCGCTGATGCTGAGTCCGCTCTGGAAGGCGAAGAGGATGAAGGCCTTGTCGCGGACGTAGTCGGCTGCCTTCACGAACTCCCTGACTTGATCCAGGGTCCACTCATGCTTCTCGTTCTCCTTCATGGGCCTGGCCGGCGGGGTATCGATGAATCTGAAGCTCATCTCCACGCCGTAGAACTTCAGTATGTTCTGTATGGCCGCCAGGCTCTGGAGGGTGGAGTAGTTGCTGTAACCGGCCTCCCTGTGCCACTTGATGAAGCGGCGGATGACGTCCTCCCCAGGGCGCACCTTCTCATGGATGGGGCGGTCGAGGTTCCGCCTCCTCTCCTCATCCACCTGCTGAAGGAAGTCTCGGAACGGCCTCCCATAGAACACCACGAACCGCTTCAGGCACTTCTCATAGGCCCGGGCGGTGCTGGGGCTCCTCGTCTCCAGGTACCGCGTCACCGTCTCATCCAATTCAACGCCCTTTAGATCGACCAGCGGAGCGGGCATATCACATCCGCATAGTGGTCGAACGCACGTACTATATTAATGTAACTATAAGTTATGTATGCCCACATCCACACCTCGCTGAGCCTTCTCCGAGGGGAGGCACAGGACGTCCCCGAGATCGAGTGGATGCTGAAGACGATGGCACCCTTCGCGAGGCACATCGAGCCCGAGCACAGGCTGAAAGGCGCCGCCCTCGGCGTCCTGGAGGCCCTGAGGTCGGGGACCACCTGCTTCGGCGAGGTCGGCTCAGACATGGCGCCCCTGGCTGAGCGGGTCTTCGCCCCGTCGGGCGTCCGAGCGCGCCTCGCCAGCACCATCAACGAGATCGGCCCCGGCTCCAGGCCGGATCCCCACAAGCCCTACATCTTCTTCCCCGATATCGGGGAGAGGAAGCTGAAGCAGAGCATCGAGTTCGTGGAGCGGTGGGACGGGGCCGCCGACGGGAGGATCACCTGCATGCTGGCGCCCCACGCCGCCGACATGATGAGCAAGGAGCTCCTCCTCAGGGTGAAGGAGGAGGCGGAGGAGAGAGGACTGCTGATGCACATGCACGTGGCCCAGGGGGGCCGCGAGGCCATCCAGATGCGGCTGAGATACGGGACGACGACGGTGCGCTTCCTCGACGAGATCGGCTTCCTCGACGACGGGCTCCTCGCGGCCCACTGCCACCAGGCCTCCGACGAGGAGGTAGCCCTGCTGGCGGCCCGGGGCGTCCGCTACGTGAGCTGCCCCTCAAGCATCGGCATCATCGACGGGATAACCCCGCCCCTCGCGCTCTACCTCGCCTCCGGTGGCCGATCGGCTGCCCTCGGCTCCGATCAGGCGAGCGGCAACAACTGCCACAACATGCTGATGGAGATGAAGGTGGCAGCCCTGCTGAACAAGACCCGGCACAGGAACCCGACGGTCCTGCCGGCGTGGAAGACGCTGAGGATCGCGACCATCGAGGGGGCGACGGCCATCGGCCTCGGCGACCAGATCGGGTCCCTAGAGCCCGGGAAGAAGGCGGACCTCATCATCCTCAACCTGAAAGCGCCCCACATGACGCCCATCATATCCAGACCCGTCAAGAACATCGCCCCAAACATCGTCTACAGCGCCCGAGGCGACGAGGTCGAGGCCGCCATCATCGACGGCAAGGTAGTGATGAAGGAGGGCAGAGTGCTGACCATGGACGAGGAACAGGTGATAGCCGAGGCCCAGAGGGCGGCGGAGATCATCACCAGCCGAGCGGCGGAGGAGTTCATGGCCGCCGGCTCCCTGCTGACGGAGGCAGTCAAAAAAGGGCTGCTCTAGAGCCCCGTGAGGTGGGAGGGGAGGCTTCTCTACTTCCTCTTGAGAAAGTCCGGCCTCGTTGAGTCGTATCTTAGGGAGGCTTCCTTGTCGTTCACCAGGTCAGCTAGGAACTCCCTTACGCCAGCCCTATCCCAGTCGCCGGCCGCCTCGTGGGCGTCGATGTAGTTCTGCGGCATGGGATGGGTGCCGACGACGACGGGCAGGCCGACGTAGTTCTCGATGTACTGGATGAAGTCTCTAATGTACGGGCACGGGGGATAGCCGGCAAGGAACCCGGATGCGAGGTGGATG
>QMXQ01000023.1 GCA_003662205.1 Candidatus Bathyarchaeota archaeon | reverse complement strand
CTCATCCAGTACCACGTGGAGGGGCTGGTGGCGGCGGGGATACAGACCCCCTTCGGCGACGAGTGGCTGAAGCTGACGGAGATCGAGTGGGTCTTCGACACGAGCACGAGCGGCCGGACCGCCGCCTACTACACGCCCTACGTCGGCGAGCCGGAGAACACGGGCATACTGCTCTACGATCAGGAGGATATCACCAAGCGCGTGGTGACGGCGCATAGGGCCGGCCTCAGGGTCGGCCTGGACGGCATCGGCGACCGGGGCATCGACAGAGCCCTCGACGCCATCGAGGCCGCGCTGAAGGAGGCGCCCCGGGAGGACCACCGCCACAGGATAGAGCACTGCTGCTACGTGACGCCGCCCATCCAGAGGCGGCTGAAGGAGCTAGGGGTCATAGACGCCTCCGCCACCGGCTTCATCCACGACCTCGGCGACGCCTACAAGGCGAACAGGGGGGAGGAGAGCATGCGGTGGATGTGGCCCCACAGGACCCTCATCGACCAGGGCATCCCAGCCCCCGGCCACAGCGACTGCCCCGTCTGCTCGCCGAACCCGTGGCTCGGCATCTATGGGATGGTGACCCGGAGGACGAGCAGCGGCGACGCCCTCTACCCGGCGGAAGGGGTGACACCCCTGGAGGCCATCAGGGCGTACACCATAGACGGCGCCTACGCGGCGTGGGAGGAGGAGATCAAGGGGAGCATAGAGCCGGGGAAGCTGGCCGACCTCATCGTCATCGACAGGGACCCGCTGACCATTCCGCCGGAGGAGCTGAAGGAGGTCCAGACGGTGATGACCATCATCGATGGCAAGGTCGTCTACCGTCGCTGACGCCCGGCAGCCCCTCTTCGCCTTAGGCCTCGCGCCTTCTTCCATCTTTTAATAGCTGAACCTGGTTCTTTTAGTAGGGTCGAGCGCGATTTTTATGGGAGCGCTTCTGAGGAATCTGGCCCTTGAGGGGAACATCCGGGTTCTGGCGGTCCAGACCTTTCTCTCCCAGCTCGGCTTCGGCATGTTCTACGTCGTCTGGCAGCCCTATATCCTCTCCACGGGGGTGGGCGTCGTCGAGCTCGGCGTCATCCAGAGCATCATCAACCTGAGCTCGGCGGCGGGCCTCATGGCCTGGGGCGCCCTCTCGGACCGGCTCGGGCGGAAGCCCGTCATGCTGGTCTCGAACGCCAGCCGGGTGGCGGCCCTCGTGGCCCTGCTCCTCTCGGGTAGCTTCCCCTTCCTCGTCGCCTTCGCCTTCTTCGTCGGTTTCTCGGCCCTCTTCATGCAGGGGAACCCCGCGAGGAGCGCCCTCATCTCCGAGTCCGTCGGCAGGCAGCGCCGTGCGACCGCTTTCAGCACCCTGATGGCGGTCTCCCAGATCACCACGACGCTGACATCGTCTGCGGGGGGCTACCTCGCCATCGCGGCGGGCTACCACCTCATCTTCTACATCTGCATCGCCGGCGACATCCTCGGCCTCATCCTCATAGCCCTCTTCATAGAGGAGACCCGCGAGGAGCGGCCGGACGAGGCCTCGGCACCCGGAGAACTGGCCTCGAGGCTGATCGGCTTCTTCAGGCCCGAACCGGGCACGGTCCCCCTCTACCTGATCATGGTGGTGATGGGCGTCGCGTATGGCATCGGCTACTCCCTCCTCTACGGCCTCCTCACCGACAGGTACGGGTTCACCACCTTCCAGCTCGGGCTGCTCTCCACGGTCTTCACCCTCACCTGGGGCGTCGCCTCCATCCCCATCGGGCGGCTCTCGGACCGGTTCGGACGCCGCCCCCTCCTGATGGCGTCCTGGGCGATGGCAGTGGTCACCGCCCTGGGGTTCATCGCCTCCCGGAGCTTCCCGATGTTCCTCCTCTTCGAGGTCACCAGCGCCCTCGACCCGGCCCTCTTGATACCGGCCTGGATGGCCCTCGTCGCGGAGAAGGTCCCGTCCAGGAGCCTCTCCACCGTCATGGGCAAGCTCGACTCCTACTCCCGACTGGTCAGCATCCCCGCCCCCTGGATCGGGGGCGCCCTCTACGCCTCCCTCGGCTTCGCGGCGCCTCTCGCCGTCCACCTGATCTGCCTCATGATATCCGGCGCCCTCATCCTCGCCCTGAAGGAGCCCCCCAGAGAGAAATGGATAACCCCTCAGCGGCGAGATGCCGAGTGATCCGGATCAGCTAATCCAAGGCGGGGGGAGAGGCGCCTGTTGCACTTTTGTCCCATAATACTTGTTATAGTCCCATGGATTTGAGATATTTTTCACTGATCCATTACAATTTTTGGACGTGGGGGAGGCTTTCCTAGGCGCATCCGCCTGTTTTCCTGCAACAAAACGTTGATATAGACCGGTATGGACTCTATATACTGCCCAAGCAGGGGAGCACGCTAAGAACACGTTGCATCGGAACGACGAGCTCGCTGATCAAAACGGCGGAAGATCGGTGGGCGGTAAAGACGTTGTCCCGATGGGTCGAACAAGTGTTCAAGGCTTAGACCCTGACTTGGGCATTTTTCATTTATGGCGAGGGTGATATCGGCGTCGACCCTAGTTCGTTTTTGATGCCTTTTGGTGGTGGTATCATACGGGTAGAAAAGCGGTATCGGCTTTTGGAGATGGAGAAAAGTTGGAATGTCTAGTCAGCCTTTGCTGGAGGTTGCTCTGATTCTTCCTCTATTATTGCGACGGCGTATATCAGAAGAAGGTATGTGGTAGTAGAGATTACGGTGTTAATGATGTTCAGCTGGGTCAGGCTGTAGAAGGCGTATAAGAAGTTGACGATGGCGCACAGGTACAGGGCGAAGCCGAGACGAGTCCAAGCCATGACGTTTTTCAACCGCCCCCTACGCTTCTCTCACCCTTGTGAGACGCAAAGCTATTTAAAATTTCGTGTGCGACGAGGCTATGGTCTAGCCGAATCCGCCATCCAGGTGTTTTCCCGTTTTAGGATGGCCATGGCGAGGAGTTAGGTGCTGTTAGTCGGGGACCATTCCACCTCGATCTCTATCTCCAGGCCCCCGTTCTCGTGGGCGTACAGGAATTTGACCTTGAGGGGCTCGGCGAGTTCGATGGTCTCGGGCTGGAGGGAGGGGATCGCCTCCGAGAGGTCGAAGGTGCCCCGCTTGAAGGAGGCTCCCAGCCGTGTGAACAGCTCGCCCAGCCGCTCCCTGTCGAGCTGGTCCCTGAATCTGCGTATCGCCCTGTGCCTCTCGCCGTAGACCTCAAGGTATTCCATCAGCCGGCTCCACCGCCTGATGCCGCTCCTCAGAGCCTGCTCCCCCTTCTCCGTTATCGTGTAGTATCTGCGGTCGGGCCCGTCCGCGCGGTGCTCGACCTTCCCCGAGATGTATCCGCCCCGGCTCAGCTTCTCCAGGGCGGGGTAGATCGTCCCCGCCTTCGGCCTCCAGTAGCCCGCGAACATCGCCTCCAGCCTCTGGATCACCTTGTAGCCGTAGTTGGGCCCCTCGGACAGGATGAGCAGTATCCACATCTGGACGGGGCTCACATGACTCCCCCTCGGGAAAAAGCTGTGCACGCCGGTCACCGGGTATATGTAACTTATCTATATATATAGATGTTCTACACAATATTGTCCGCTGATCCGGTGGGGCGAGGGGGCGTGGAGGCGGACTATAACCCTTCGAGCTGGGAGCTCACCAAGCGTCTGCTGGGGTACATGCGGCCGTTCCTCCACATCTTCGCCGCCATCCTCGCGACGGCGCTCGGTCGGCAGGCCCTGTTCTCGCTGGTCTCGCCGCTGCTCGTGATGCTGATCATCGACTACGTCCTCGTCCCCGTCTCCCCTGGCCAGACCAACTGGTTCCTGGAGCTGCTGAAGGGCTGGACGGGCGTCAGCGACGGGATCGGCCTGCTCGTCGTCCTCTGCTCCCTCATCGTGGTTCTCGCCGTCGTGAGGGGGGCCTTCGCCGTCGTCCACATCACCATGCGGGCGACCCTGTCGCAGCGCATCCTGCGCGTCATGCGGCGGGACTTCTACCGCAGCCTGATCAACAAGTCCTTCAGCTACCTGGACAGGGTTCTGACGGGTCAGATCATCAGCCGCATCACGAGCGACATGGGGGCCATCGACCTGTTCTACGCCGAGACCGTGCGCGAGATCTTCCGGCACGGGATGCAGTTCCTGCTCACCATCTACATCCTCCTCCAGTTCGACGTCTCCCTCACCGCCATCTGCTGCGTGCCGCTCCCCTTCATCTTCCTCACCACGAGGCTCTACTCCAGCGGGGTGAGGCCCCACCTGCGGCGGAGCAAGAACCGGTTCGGAGCGCTCAACTCGGTGCTGGTCGAGGGGATCGTCGCCCACAAGCTGATCAAGGCCTTCGGACAGGAGGAGGTCTTCCTGGAGCGGTTCAACGTCGAGAACCGCGAGTACCTCGGCGCGACCCTGAAGGCCTCGTCCATACAGGCCCTGTACAGGCCCTCGTCCTCGGCGATGGTCGCCGTCGGCGTCGCGCTGATCATCGTCTACGGCGGGCTGAGGGTGCTGAGGGGGAGCCTCACCATCGGCGAGATGATCCTCTTCGCCACCTACTTCACCCAGCTCGTCGGCCCCATGCGGATGTTCGCCCGGCTCATCGAGTTCTATCAGGACGCCATCGCCAGCGCCAGGCGCGTCTTCGAGATCATGGACCTGGGCGCGGACGTCCCCGAGGCGGAGAACCCGATCGAACTGCCCCGGCTCAGGGGGGCCATCGAGTTCGAGAACGTCTCCTTCGCCTACGAGGGCACCGAGGAGACGCTGAGGGACGTCTCCCTGAGCATCCGGCCGGGGGAGAAGGTCGCCCTCATGGGGTTCGTGGGCTCGGGTAAGACCACCCTCGCCGAGCTGGTGCCCCGCTTCTACGACGTCTCCAAGGGCAGGGTCCTGGTCGATGGGTACGATGTCCGCGACGTCTCCCTCAGGTCGCTGAGGAGCCAGATCGGCATCGTGCTTCAGGACGTCTTCGTCTTCTCGATGACCGTCAGGGAGAACATCGCCTTCGGCAAGCCGGACGCGACGGACGAGGAAATCATACGGGTGGCAAAGGCGGCGCAGATCCACGACTTCATCGAGTCGCTGCCCATGGGCTACGATACGGTCGTAGGCGAGAGGGGGCTGACGCTGTCGGGCGGCCAGAGGCAGCGGATCACCATCGCCCGCACCCTCCTCACGGACCCGGCCATACTCATCCTGGACGACTCGACGTCAAACGTGGACGCGGAGACGGAGGTGCTCATCAGGAAGGCCATCGACGCCCTGCTCGAGGGGCGGACCGCCCTCATCATCACCCAGAGGGCCTCGACCTGCGAGGCCGCCGACAGGGTCGTCGTCATGGACGGGGGGAGGATCGCCGCCGTGGGGAAGCACGGCGACCTCCTGGCTTCAAGCGAGATATACCGCAGGCTCATAGAGTCCCAGGCCCTGGTGCTGGGGCAGGAGGCGGAGGGCTGATGGCGGAGTTCGCCGATCGGTACGACGTCGGCTCGCTGGAGGCGACGGAGCGCAGGCTCAGCGACCTCGACCTCGTCAGGAGGCTCATCAGGGTCTACATGATGCGCCACAAGCCCCTCGTGCTCGTCGTGGCGGTGCTTATCGTCGCCAAGATGGCCGCGACCCTGGCGGGCCCCTACATCTACAAGGTTGCCATCGACTTCTTCATAAGGGAGACCCCCACCGCAGGCGGGCGCTGGCTCGCCGACCTTATGGAGTCGCTGGCCGCGGCCCTGAGCGGCTCCCCCCAGCCCGGCGTCGGGGCGGTCCTCGCCGTCGCGGCGTCCATGTACGTCCTTGTGGCGCTGACGCTCTGGGCGGTCACATCGCTTCAGACGTACTACATCGACAAGCTGGGGCAGACCATCATCGCGGACATCAGGTCCGACTTCTTCCGCCACCTGGAGGACCTCTCCCAGCGGTTCTTCGAGCACGGGAACACGGGGCGGCTGGTCTCACGGGTGACCAACGACGCCGAGGCCCTGAAGAAGCTGATGTCGACGGGGGTCATCGGCCTCGCGGCGGACTGCGTCCTCGCCGTCGCCATCGTCGCCACGATGTTCCTCCTGGACCTGCAGCTCACGCTGATAGCCCTGATGATCGCGCCGCTGCTGATGGTCGTCAGCAGGGTCTTCCAAGGGGTGATCAGGAGGGCGTGGCGGGTCGCCAGGCTGAGGGTGGCCTCCCTGACCGCGAAGGTGCAGGACCTGATGTACGGGGCGAAGGTGACGAAGGCCCTGACCCAGGAGAGGCGGTCGCTCCGGGAGTTCGACGCCGTCAACGAGCAGAACATGCGGGCCCAGATACACGCCGAGACGGTCTCCGTCGCCTTCAACGTCACCGTCACCGTGCTGAGCGCCCTCACAACGGCCCTCATCTGGTTCATCGGAGGCCAGCAGGTCCTCGCCGCCCGCCACACGCTGGGCGACCTCGTCGCGTTCTCCCAGTACGCCACGACCTTCTTCACCCCCATCCAGAACATATCCCTCTTCTACGGCGAGATCCAGAGCGCCCTGGCCGGCGCAGAGCGCATATTCAACGTGCTGGACGTCGAGCCCGAGGTGACGGAGACGCCCGACGCCGTCGACCTGGACGAGGTGAAGGGCCTCGTCGAGTTCAGAGATGTGAGCTTCAGCTACGTGAAGGGGCAGCCCGTGCTGAGGGGGATCTCCTTCAGGGCGCATCCAGGGAAGTACCTCGCCATCTTCGGCCCCACCGGCGCCGGCAAGTCCTCGGTGATCAACCTCATCGGTCGCTTCTACGACCCGGATGAGGGCGTGGTCACGATAGACGGGGTCGACCTGAGGAGGATCAGGCTGGCGTCGATAAGGCGGCACGTGGCCATCGTCCTTCAGGAGCCTTACCTCTTCTCCGGGACCATCAGGTACAACCTCAAGTTCGGGCGTCCCGAGGCCTCCGACGAGGAGATGGTGCGCATCTCCAAGCTGGTCGGGGTTCACGACGCCATCATGAGGCTGGAGAGGGGGTACGACACTGAGATGGAGGAGCGGGGCACCAACCTCTCATACGGGCAGAGGCAGCTCATCTGCCTCGCGAGGGCCCTCATAGCCGACTCGAAGATCTTGGTCATCGATGAGGCGACCTCGAGCGTCGACCCGTACACGGAGTCGCTCATCCAGAACGCGCTGAGGAGGGAGATGGAGGACCGCACCGTGATCGTCGTCACGCACCGCGTCTCTACCGTCCGCGACGCGGATCGGATCATCGTCCTCGACGGGGGGCGGATACGGGACATAGGCTCCCACGAGGAGCTCGTGAAACGGAACGAGCTCTACAGGGAGCTGTGCTCGATGCAGCTGGTCTCGGTGCCCGAGAGGGCGGGGGGTGATTGAGTCGATGGGGGACGCGCGCGACCGGTTCAGCCTTAACGGGACCTTCCTGGCCCTGATACTCATCGGGTTCTTCGCCCGCCTCAGCTACAGCATGGCGCGGACGCCGGTCCTCGCGCTCTTCGCGAGGGCCCTGGGAGCGTCCTCCACCGCCATCGGGCTGGTTGTGGGGATGTCGACGGTGACCGGCATCTTCTTCAAGGCGCCGGCCGGCACCCTCTCCGACGTCTACGGGCGAAGGGCGGCGCTCCTGGCGTCGGTGCTGGTGTTCGGCCTCATGCCCTTCTCCTACCTACTCGTCCACGACTACCGCCTCCTCGTCGTCATCCGCTTCTTCCACGGCTTCGCCACGGCCATCTACGGGCCCGTCGCCATGGCGGTCATCATCGACATCGCCGGCGACCGGAAAGGACAGCTCATCGCCACCTACTCCTCCATCTCCATCCTCGGAGGCCTGATAGCGGCGCCCCTAGGCGGAGGCCTCCTCCAGCTGCTAGGCGGCGCCGACCCCTCGCCCCACGTCTTCCGCATGGTCTACCTCGTGGTGGGCTGCATCGGCAGCGTATCCCTCCTGCTGGTCCTGGCCCTGTGGCGCCGGCTTCCGAGCCGCCCCTCGCCGGAGCCGCCGACCCTCGGGGAGGTGATGGGCAAGTTCCGGGACGACGTGGTCGCGGTGGTGACCGACGTGCAGGTGCTCCTGACTAGCGCCATGGAGGGGGTGCAGAACCTCACGGTGGGGGCGCTGGAGGCCTTCCTCCCCGTCTACATCACCGTCACGGCGGGCCTCTCCTCCTTCCACGCCGGCGTCCTCTGGGGCATCCAGCTCGTCGTCCTCGTCCTCATCCGCCCCGTCATGGGCAGGGTCTCCGACGTCCACGGCCGGAAGCCCCTCATCACGGCTGGGATGCTGCTCTGCGTCGTCTCCTTCATCCTCTACCCGGCGACCACCTCCTTCATAGCCCTCTGCGGCCTCACCCTGGTCTTCGGCCTGGGGGAGGCGATGGTGACCTCCTCCACGGCGGCGATGGTCGCGGAGATGAGCAAGGCGAGGGGCCACGGCACCTCCATGGGGGTCTTCGGCAGCCTCTGGGACATAGGCCACGCCGCGGGCCCCATCGCGACGGGCTTCCTCCTCTCCCGCCTCGGCTACCTGCCCGCCTTCGGGATCATCTCCGCCGTCCTCCTCGTAGCCACGATCGCCTTCCAGATCGTCGTCAGGGAGCCGAGGAGATCGAGGGGCTAGACGGCGCGTTCGGGTCTATCTCTGGGCCTCCTCCGGCTCCTTCACGAAGAGGAAGATCAGCGCCAGGCAGACCAGCATGGCAGCGGAGAAGATCATCCACAGGTAGGATTCGTTCATCTTGTAGACGTAGCCGCCGACGAGGGCGCCCAGCGCCGCGGGCGGGAAGAGGAGGAAGCCGCCGCCCCAGAAGTTCCCGAAGCTGATGAGGACGCCCCGCTCGCCGAGGAGGGAGTAGAGCCTGCCCCGGCGGCTCCGCGGGATCATGTTGGCGATGAGGGTGGAGAACGCCGGCATCATCATGTTGTTGACCAGCGACAGGAGGCAGAGGATGGCGACCACGCCGAGGAAGCCGCCGGCGCGCAGGTAGAGGAAGATGGCGACGGGCGCGAGGCTCATCCCCGTCAGTATCATCCTCCGGGGGCCGACCCGGTCGACGAGGGAGCCCATGGGGAAGGCCATGGAGATGCCGACGAAGCCGGCGACGAGCATCACCATCCCCCACTGGTAGGGGGTGAGGCCCACCACCTCCTTCGCGTAGACGACCCAGAAGGGAGCCGTCATCGCGACGAAGAAGGAGGCGAGCACCTCGATGAGCACGATGACCCTGAGGGATCGGTCCATCCACCTCACGGACTCGAAGATGCTCGTGTACGCGTCCTTGACGATCCCCGGCAGCTGCCTGATGGACCAGCCGCCCTTCGACCCCTCGTCGGTCAGGGTCTCCTTCAGATACCGCAGGCGTATCGTCGCGACCACGAGGCCGGTCACCGTCGCTATGCCCCAGCAGAGGCGGACGGCCTGGACCATGCCGGCGTCCCCTCCGCCGTACGCCTCTATGATCCAGCCTCCGATGTAGGGGGCGACGATGCGGATGGCGCCCGGGACCGCCATCATGATGGCGAAGCCCCTGCCCCTGACGCCCGGGGGTAGGGAGTCCGCCTGCAGCGCGTTCATGGCGGGGATGTAGAAGAGGAGGAGCTGGCTGAGGAACTGGCCGACGGCGACGGCCTGCCAGTTCGTCGCGAAGACGAAGAAGAGGTGGGCGAGCGCGTAGAGGTAGGTGGAGTAGCCGATGAGCTTCACCCGGCCGCTGCTGTCGGCGATGTACCCGCCCACGGGGTAGAGGAACATGCCCGCGAGGATGCCGAGGGAGCTGATGAACCCGATCTCCGTCGAGGTCCCGCCCAGGGCGAGGATGTAGAGGCTGAAGAAGGGATAGACGATGCTTGTGGACCAGCTCCACAGCACCCGGCAGATCATCAGCACCAGTATGTTGCCCCTGAGGAACCAGAAAGGCGACCGGCCGCGTTGCTCCACCCCGTCCATCAGCGCCACCATCCCGTTCTTGCGGGAAACATACCGTCTGCCTCATAGTGCTAGAAATAGGTTTCCCTTCAAGCGCGTTAGAAGAAGCACTGCCGCATAAATGGCGACCGCGCAGCTGCTTGTCGGGGAGCCTCGAAAGTTGAGGAGAGGGACTAAAATAGTTTATCTTCATATAACATTGGCAAATGTTTTCCCTTTCCCCGCAAGGGGTCCGATCTAAAAGGCTTATATCCATCCATCTGGTATCTTGACGGGTTAAGCGATGTCTCGGCGCTCCATCACAGAGAGGCTCAAGGGCGTCTACTTCGGCTGGTACACCGTGCTGGCCGGGGCCATCATCTCCTGCTGGGGATATGGGAGCTGGTACTACGGCATGAGCGCCCTTTTCAAGCCGCTGATAGCCGAGTACGGCTGGACCCGGGCCCAGCTCTCGGCGGCCTTCTCCATGCGGAGCATCGAGGGCGGCCTGGAGGGGCCCTTTGGCGGCATGCTCATCGACAAGTACGGCCCCCGCATCATCACCATCATCTCCACCATCATCGCGAGCATCGGATTGATCCTCGTCCTCTTCGTGAAGGATATCTGGCAGTTCGTGTTCGTCTGGGGCTTCGTCGTCAGCCTCGGCTACAACCTGGGGCTGTACGACACGGTGAACGCGGCTGTCGCGAAGTGGTTCATCAAGAAGAGGGGGCGCGCTCTCTCCATCGTCACCATCGGAGGCGGCCTCGGCGGCCCCGTCGTCGTCCCCATCATGACTTGGATCATAGTCAACCACGGCTGGAGGGCGGCCCTCATCGCCGTCGCCGTATCGACGATGGCCCTCTGCCTCCCCCTGGCCTGGTTCTTCATAAGGGATCACCCGCCCGAATACTACGGGCTGCTCCCCGACGGCGACACCGCCCTCAGGGAGGACGACGGCGCTGGAGAGACAAGCGGCGAGTACGAGTTCACCGCCAAGCAGGCGCTGAAGACTAGATCGTTCTGGCTGATGCTCACGGCCTTCGCCCTCAACGGCGGCATCCTGTCCATGGTGACGATGCACCAGATGCCCTACCTAGAGGACATCGGCATCGACCCCATGGCCGCCGCCGGGGTGTTGGGGCTCATGGCGACCATGAGCCTCCCCGGCAGGGTCATCTTCGCGTGGGTGGGCGATAAGTTGGGGGAGAGGCGGGCGCTGATGCTCGGCTACGCCATGAAGACCATCGGCCTCATCGTCTGGACGACGGCCCGCAGCATCCCCCAGATCATGCTCTTCGTCGTCCTCTTCGGCCTCGGCTACGGGGGGACGATCCCCGTGCAGACCTCCCTACGCGCCAGCTACTTCGGCAGGAAGGCGTACGCGACCATCACGGGCTACACAACCCTCTTCACGGCCCTCACCAACATCATCTACCCCATCTTCGCCGGCTGGTCCTACGACGTCTCGGGGAGCTACACCACCGCCTTCACCCTTATCGCCGGTCTGCAGGCCCTCGCCATCGTCTTCATGTTCCTAGCCAGAAAGCCGAAGCCACCCGCCGAAGCCCTCGCAGCGACCACGACGCAGCCATAGAGGAACGCCCTTTTATTCTGTGAAAGAAAAGAATGGCGGCCAGGCGCCCCGGTGGAATTGGAAAAAAGGGGTTACTCCTTTTTGGTGATCTTGAAGGTGACGAGGTTGTACCTGTCGGGGCACTCGTAGGTGAACTCGTTCTGGTTCTCGCGCCAGGGGATGGCGCCGCCCATGGCGAGGGTCATGAGCGTCGGGAAGAGGTCGTGGTAGCACCAGCCGCAGATGCCGCCGGTCTTGTGGGTGTTGATCTCGAAGGTGTCGCCGACCTTGTGCCCTGCGCTGCAATGGCCCTTTATCGACTCCACCTTGGCCGTGAACACGGGCTCCTTCCAAGGCATACCATGCACCAGGATAGGATCGGAGGCCGTCGATAAAAGCCGTTCGCAGAGGCGGCATAGAGTTTTAGATTAGTTCGTGGACCTGGATCATGATCTTGCATGTCTCTGTTGGAGAGAATCCGGGAGGCCGCTGAGGGCTTCGAGGGGGTGCTCGGCGTCTCCGTCAAGCACCTCGGCACTGGCGAGGCTGCTTCCCTCAACGGCGGCGAGCTGTTCCCGACGGCGAGCGTCTTCAAGGTCCCCGTCATCGTGGCCCTCTACAGGCAGGTGGACGCCGGCGCCGTCAGCCTCGACGAGAAGGTGGTCCTCAGGGAGGAGGACAAGGTCCCCGGCTCGGGCATCCTGAAGGAGCTGAGCCCGGGCCTGGAGATCACCCTCCGCGACCTGGTGACGCTGATGATGATCGTGAGCGACAACACCGCCACCGACCTCGTCGTCGAGAGGGTCGGCCTCGAGAACGTCAACGCCACCCTCCAGCGGCTGGGGCTGGAGAGGACCCGGGTGGTGGCAGACTGCCGCGACATCCTCTTCGACCTCATCGGCCTCAACGACCTCCCCGACGAGGAGAAGACCCTGGACCTCTTCCGGGAGAGGGCCCGGGCGGCCGTCCTCAAGGGCTCCTGGTCCCTCGGCGTCGAGAACAACGACGTGACCACGCCGGACGAGATGCTCCGCCTTCTGGAGATGATCGTCGAGGGGGAGGCCGCCAGCCGGGAGAGCTGCGACGCCATCCTGGAGACCATGAGCCGGTGCCAGACCGGGAGCTACAGGATCGGGAAGTACCTGCCCCGGGAGAAGATGGAGATCGCTCACAAGACGGGGAGTCTCCCCGGGATCAGGAACGACGCCGGCGTCGTCACCCTCCTTGACAGCGGCGAGCGGTACATCATCTCCTGCTTCACTAG
>QMXQ01000022.1 GCA_003662205.1 Candidatus Bathyarchaeota archaeon | reverse complement strand
GCCCTCGGCGTCCCCGACCCCCTGAGATGCGCAACCGACATCCGAGCCGTCGTCGCCCTCAGCCCCGGCTGGGATCGCAGCGAAGCCGAGCGGGCGCTGATGGAGCTCTGCAGGGAGCGGCTTGAGCCGTATCAGGTCCCCTCGCGGATCGTGGTCGTGGACTCCCTGCCCCGGACCCCCCTGGGCAAGGTGGACCGCCGCGCCCTCAAGGCCGAGCTCAGCAGACTTTAGTCCGGGAACCGGATCAACGTCGCCTCGGGGTCCCCCCTCAACAGCCTCAGGATGAAGGCGCCGAGGGGGCGCAGCCGCGCCTCTCTCCCCCGCTCCGCCGGGCCGTATGAGATGAGGTTCAGATCCCTCAGTATCCGCGCGTTGAGCTTGAGGGTTGAGAGGGGGACGCCCCGCTCCTCCGAGAGGGATCGGAGGAGGGAGGTCATAGTCCGCCTCTGTCTGGCGACCTGGGAGAGAATGAGGATCTGGTTCTCGTTCAGCGTTCTGAGGACGAGCCTGCGGAGATCGGCGACGCCGCTCTTGGATATTGGAGCTGATGCACACTCGCCACCTACCACTACCCATCCGCCCAACCCATTTAAGCTTGACGGGCAGGGACACCTGCCCACCCGGCATCCTCGCCGCAGCCATCTATGAGGGTTTTATACCCCTTCGAGGAGAGGTTAGATTCGGATCTGATATGTCGAAAGATGTCGCCTTGAGCTGGATCGATGAGAACGAGAAGCGGATCATCGAGATCAGCGACAAGATCTGGGAGCTAGCTGAGGTCGGCCTCCTCGAGCACGAGACCGCCAAACTGCTCTCCAAGGAGATCGAGAAGCACGGCTTCAGGGTGGAGCGGGGCGTGGCGGGTATGCCGACGGCCTTCGTCGCCACCTGGGGCAGCGGGAAGCCCGTCATCGGCATCCTCGGAGAGCTCGACGCTCTTCCCGGCCTATCCCAAAAACCCGTGCCCTATAAGGAGCCGTTGAAGGAGGGCGCACCGGGCCACGGATGCGGCCATAACATCCACGGCACGTCGGGGATGGCGGGAGCCATCGCAGTCAAGGTCGCCCTGGAAGAGGCTGGCATCCAGGGCACCGTCAAGTTCTACGGGTGCCCGGCGGAGGAAACCCTCGTCGGCAAGGTGTTCATGGTCAGGGACGGTCTCTTCGACGGCGTCGACGCGGTCCTCAGCCACCATCCGGGGTCCGCGAACACCGCCGGCATCGGGAGCAGCAACGCCATGAACTCCGTGAAGTTCCACTTCTACGGCGCCGCCTCCCACGCCGCCGGCTCCCCCGAGCAGGGCCGGAGCGCCCTGGACGCGGCTGAGCTGATGAACGTCGGCGTCAACTACATGAGGGAGCACGTCATCCAGGAGGCCCGCATCCACTACATCATCGAGGACGGCGGCCACGAGCCCAACGTGGTTCCGCCCTATGTCCGCACCTGGTACTATGTGCGGGCGCCGGAGCGGGAGCAGGTGGAGCAGATATACGAGTGGGTGTTGAGGATCGCGGACGGCGCAGACCTGATGGCGAGGACGACCCACAGGGTGGAGTTCCTGACGGGCTGCTACAATCTGCTGCCGAACAAGACGCTGAGCGAGCTGGTGGTCTCGAACATGCGGGAGATCGGCGCGCCGAAGCACACGGAGGAGCTGGAGTTCGCGAGGGAGCTGAACGAGTCGATCCCGCCGGAGCAGAAGAAGGAGTCCCTGCGGAAATCGAAGCGGCCGGGGTGGGAGAAGATGCTGGATGAACTCTTCGACGAGCGGGTCCTGGACGCCTGGAACGAGGGGATGGTGATGGCGGGCTCCACCGACGTCTCCGACGTGAGCTGGGTGACGCCGACGATGGAGTTCAGCACCACCTGCTGCATCCTGGGGACGCCGGGGCACAGCTGGCAGTTCACCGCCCAGACGGGGACGAGCATCGGCCACAAGTCGCTGATCTTCGCCTCGAAGGTCATCGCCGCCTCCGCCCTCGACCTGCTGACGAAGCCGGAGCTCCTGAAGAAGGCACGGGAGGAGTGGAAGGAGCGGCTCGGCGGCCGCGTCTACAAGCCTCCGATCCCCGCCGACCTGAAGCCACCCCTCCACCAGCTGGAGTAGGCGGCTTCCCTCTCTTTTTTTTGGATTCTAAAACCGGAATAGCCGGTTGTGTAACCGGTCCCACCGCTGTTCTAAACAGTGGTATTATACTTGTCGAGCTGCGTCCTTTAGGTGGTGAATGGTATGGATATGAAGGTGAGCGTTGTGCTTGCGCTGATCGTGGCGGGCTTCTTCCCCTTGACATCCCTCGTTGTCTGGCAGCTGAACCCGGGGGTATCCTACACCGAGGAGACGGCCGTCGAGGTCGCCCTGAGCTATATGCGGGGCGCTCCCACCTTCAGGTTCGACGGAATCCCCGCCTCCGTTCAGGTCGTGAAGGTCGAGACGGTACGAAGCCCCTGGACCTGGGAGGTCTCCATCTCCTTCGAGTGCCGCCACTCCGGTTACGGCGACAGGACCGGCATGGTGCTCGCCCAGGTGATCACGCCCCACCTGATGCGGGTGACCGTGGAGAAGGGCGTGGTCGTCGAGGCGGTCATCGACGGGGCCTGGGATGAGCTCGCCCAGCGCAGCCTCGGATAAGGGTCTGAGCTAGAACAGGAGGGAGAGGCAGGTGAGAGCGCCCTCGCATTTTTCGAACTCGCTCACGTCCAGGGGCACCACGTCGAAGCCGGCCTCCCGCACCAAGGCGTGGGCGCGGGGGCGGCCGCTGGGCATCAGCACGGTGTCGCCGAGGGCGAGGGTGTTGGCGGCGTACCACTCCTCGTCGGGAACCACGAGAACGTTGAACCCCTCCAGGACGGGGTGATCCGCGTACGCCCTAGTGGCGATCATGGTGTCGCCGCCGAGGTAGGTCACGTAGCTCTTGAGGTGGACGATGCCGGGGTCGACGATGGTCTCCACGGGGACGCCGAGCCACGCCTCCATCTGGGCGACGCCCTCCCGGTTCGTCCGCTCGGTGACCCCGCTGATGAGCCTGTCGGGAAGGTGGATTACGTCCCCGCCCTCCACCGTGGCCGGGGCCTCAGCCCGCCTGACCTCGAGGTATTCGCGGAGGGCCGCCTCGACGGCGGTCTCCTCGCCGCGCCGGCTCTCCTTAGCCATCCTGCAGATGAGGGCTTTACTGCCGTGGATGACAGCGTTGTCCTCCACGAAGCAGGAGTCCGGGCGCTCGTCGTCGCGAGGTAGATGGATGACCTCGATCCCCAACTCCGAGAGCGTCCTGCAGTACTCGGCGTGCTGTGCGCGGGCACGGGCCACGCTGACCGTGTGTAGGAGGGGGTGAGACGATATGCAGCCGGGATAACGGTCTCCCGGCTCCCTAACGAGGGCATGTTTCGGCATCATATCCGAACCAAAACTACATCGTCCTTCCCGGGATAAATCTTTCACGCGAGGCATCTCGTCAAGTTTATCTCGACCTCGCGCCCTGTAGTCCTCGATCTAGGATGTCTGAGCGGCTTCGGAAGGCGAGGGAGGCATACGAGCGGGGGGACCTGGAGGAGACGAAGGAGGCCCACACGCCGGAGGCCATCGCCGAGGAGAGGCACAAGCTGGAGGAGGGGAAGTACCTCGGGGACATGGTATACGGCGCCCTCGACGGCATCGTGACGACCTTCGCCGTCGTCTCGGGGGTGGTCGGCGCCCACCTGCCGACGAGCGTCATCCTCATCCTCGGCTTCGCGAACCTCCTCGCCGACGGCCTCAGCATGGGGGTGGGCAACTACCTCGGCACCAAGTCCGAGCTCGACTTCCAGCGGAAGGAGCGGGAGCGGGAGACTTGGGAGGTGGATCACGTGCCCGAGGGCGAGCTGATGGAGATCAGGGAGATATACGCCCAGAAGGGGTTCAAGGGGGAGGACCTCGACAGGGTCGTGGAGGTCATCACCAGCGACCGCGAGGTCTGGATCGACACGATGATGGTGGAGGAGCTCGGCATCATCGAGGAGCACAAGAGCCCGCTGAAGGCCGGGGCCGCCACCTACGTCGCCTTCATCGCCGCGGGCCTCATCCCCCTCCTCTCGTACCTGCTGGCGAGCATCCTGAGCATCCCCGACTCCCGTCTCTTCCTCATCGCCGTGATCCTCACAGCGGTTACCATCTTCGCCGTCGGCTCGGCCCGGTCGCTGATCATCACCAAGCGGTGGTACACGGCGGGCCTTGAGATGCTACTGATGGGTGGCCTCACCGCCATCGTCTCCTACTACATCGGCCACATCCTCAGCGGCCTCGTCAGCGCCTAAGCCGCACCAACATTTCCCACGAGGACATAGGAAGTTTCTGAGGCGGTTTGATCGCGAACTTCTTTCAGCGCGGTGGTTAAATCCTCAAGCGGCCTCATTTGAGATGGGAGTCGAGGTTGCCGGGGCTGAGCGAGGTCGACATCAAGATTCTGGAGATCCTTCAGGATGATTGTCGGACATCCTATTCTGCCATAGCGAGGAGGCTGGGGCTTGCGGAGTCGATGGTGAGATATCGGGTGGAGCGGCTGAGGAGGGAGGGGGTGATCACCCGCTTCATCGCGCTGCTCGACCCGAGAAAGATCGGGCTGAACATAACAGCCATAGCCCTCATCAAAGTCGACGCGGCGCGGCTGAAGGAGGCCTCAGAGAGGCTCGCCGCCCTCAGGTGAATTGAGGGTCGGCCTCAGTCAGCGGCTGGGGGTTACTCGACGTAGATGGCGGGCCTGTAGGGTTTGGCCCTAGCGGCTCTCTTCTCCGGGTCCCTGATCCAGGGGTCGCTCTCCCCTGAGACGGTCACGTCGCAGCCGAACTCGTCCTTGAAGAAGTCGGCGGCGTCCTGCAGGAGCTTCGACTCGTTGACGACGCCCATCTCCAGCCGCAGCCTCGCCGTCTCCGCCGGCGTCCTCTTCACGTCCTCGACGATGCCTCGGGCGAAGGCCGGGACCTCCTTCACCCTTACCTTCAGCTCCTCGTCCTTGAAGCACTCCCTGATGAGGGAGCCGACGTCGAGGGCGTCCCCCTGCGCCAGCTCCAGTGCCTTCAGGTAGACCTTCCACTTCCAGCTCGTGGCCGTGTAGAAGTGGATGCGGGTCGGCTTGATGCCCGTCACCCTGATGATGCTCTGCACATCCTCGAGGCTCCCCCGGACGATGGCCTCCAGCTCCTCGGCGTCGGGCCTGATGGAGGCCTCGTCGGCCCTCGGCCAGGGGGCGAAGGCGACGAAGCCCTCGCCGCCCATCGCCTCCCAGATCTCCTCGCACAGGTGGGGCGTGAAGGGCGCCAGCATTTTCACCTGGGCCTCCAGCACGGCGCGGAGCACGTGTTGGACGGCTCGTTTACGCTGTTCCTGGTTTCTCCGGGCGGCGACGCGGCGCAGGTACCAGTCCAGGTCCTGGTTGAGGTTGTAGAGGGCGGCGTGGATGGTCTTCCTCACCTTCATCTCGGCCATGGCGTCGGTCGCCTCCCTGATGGCGCCCTGGAGGCGGCTCAGCATCCAGTGGTCGATCTCCTCCAGCTCGGCCTCCTCGTCGGGGGCCGCGGCGATCTCCATCGCCCTGGCGTAGAACTTCTCCAGGTTCTCCTGCATGGATCGGGCCAGGTCCTGGCTGAAGTCCGCGTCCTTCAGGGGCTCCGCGGTGATCATCAGCGCGAGCCTGAGGGGGTCGGCGCCGAAGCGGTCGATGGCGTCCACCAGGGGGATGATGTTGTTGAGGGACTTGCTCATCTTCTGCCCCTCCATCAGGACGCTCCCGTTGACCACGATCCCCCTGGGCCAGTGTTCGCGCGGGAAGATGGCGTCGTGGTTGAAGATCATGAAGGTGAGGTGGTTGGGGATCAGGTCGCGGCCCGAGTGGCGGCAGTCCAGCGGGTAGAAGTAGGTGAACTCCGCCCGCAGCGCCTCCAGCTCCTTGACGGGGATGCCGGTCGCCTCAGCGACCTCCTCCGGGGACCCCTCGCCGAGGAAGACGTAGTCCCAGAACGGGACGCTCAGGGCCTCGGGGTCCGGCTTCAGCCGGTTCAGCCCCTTGACGACGGTGTAGTAGGCCATGTAGATGGTGGAGTCGGAGAGGGCCTCGATGATCCAGTCGGGGGCCCACGGCAGCTTGGTCCCCAGCCCCGCCTTCCGGGCGCACGCCTTCCTCTTCAGCCAGTCGATGACGTTCTCGAACTCCGACCTGAGCTCGCGGGGTATGATGGCCATCTCGTCGAGGTTCTCGTGGGCGAGGCGCTTCCACGCGGGGTCGCCGTAGTCGATGAACCACTGGTTCTCGAATATCTTGACGACGACGTCGGTGCCGCAGCGGCATCGGACGGGCTCCATCAGCTCGTAGAGGACGGTCGCCTTCCCCTCGGCGATGAGGTCGCTCTTCACCGCCTCCTTCGCCTTGTCCACGGTGAGCCCCGCGTACTGGCCCGTGTTCCCCCGCATCCTGCCGTTGTGGAACTCTTGGCTGTAGATCTCCCTGGTCGCCTCCTCCAGCCGGGGATCGTCCTGCTCCCTTATCCCCATCCGCTCGACGATGTCGACGGCGGGGCTCTCCCCGTAGCCGGGCAGCTCGATGATGGAGACGGGCTCCAGCGCCTTGACGTCGCCCGGCCTGAGGCCCAGCGCCTGGAGCGCCTTGTTCGACTGCCTCTTGAGCTGCTCCAGCGCGGCGTAGTCGTAGGGGGCGTGGGCCGGCACCGACATGACGACGCCCGTCGCGTTCCCCGGGTCGACGAAGTCGGCGGGCAGGATGGGGATCTCCCCGCCGGTGGCGGGGTTGGTGAGCCTCTCGCCGACGAGCTCGGAGCCGGGGAACCGGGCCATGACCTCGACCTCGTGGCCGAGGAGCCTCAGCTTCTCGACGGCGTCGGCGCTCACCACCCAGGTCTCGTCGTCAACCCTGGCCCTGACGTACTCGGCGCCGGGGTTGAGCCACATGTTGGTGACGCCGAAGACGGTCTCGGGCCTGAGCGTCGCCGCGGGGAAGACCTCCTCGCCACGCTTGAATTTGATGGCGGTGAACTCCTCGATCTCGGGCTCCTTGTCGCCGACGGTGTCGTGCTGGCCGACGGGGTTGCCACAGTGGGGGCACCAGCCGACGGGATGACTCCCCTGGGTGATGTAGCCCCGCTGCCTCAGCTTCTCGAACTGCCACTCGATGAACTTGTGGTAGTAATCGTCGACGGTGGTGAACTCCCGGCGCCAGTCGATGCTGAAGCCCATCCGCCGCATCCCGTTCTTGATCTCCTCGGCGAAGTAGCGGGCCATGCCGACCGGCGTCTCCAGCTCGTGCAACCGCTCCTCCGGGATGTTGTAGAGGTTGAGGAAGGTGTCGAGGAGGTCGGGGTCCTTCTCCTTCAGCCGCTCCACCATGGCGATGACCGGCGTCCCCGTGAAGTGCCACGCCATGGGGAAGAGGACGTTATAGCCCTGCATCCGCCTGTAGCGGGCGTGGACATCCGTCAGGGTGTAGGTCCTGCCGTGGCCGATGTGCTGCGGCGAGTTGGGGTACGGGTAGGCGACGGTCAGGTAGTACTTCGGCTTCTCCGGGTCCGGGTCAGCCTGGAAGACCCCCGCATCCGCCCACCGTTTCTGCCACTTCTCCTCGATCCGCTTCCAGTCCACCATGCCTTCTAGCCTCGTCTAATCGTGTGTATGAGAATATGGGTGAGGGAATAAAGGTTATGCGTAAAAATTGTTGCGGATGCCCTACCCGATCTGCGCCTCAACCAGGGCTCGGACGCGTTCCGACGCTTTCCGGAACTTCTCGGAGGAGCCTCCGCCGCCCTGGCCGAAGTGGGGGTCTCCGCCCCCGCCCCCGCCGATGGCCTTCGCCACCTGGGAGGCCAGTCTCCCCGCGTGGACGCCCCGGGCCACGGCGGCAGCGCCTGCCTTGACGACCACCCTGACCTCGGCCTCGGAGAACATGACTGCCACCACGTTCTCATCCAGCTGGGCGAGGGCGTTCCCCACCTCGATGAGGAAGTCGGCGCTCACCCTGTCGGAGTAGATGACCAGCTTCACGCCGTCCACCTCGGAGGCGGCCGCCAGTAGGGATTCCGCCCTTTGTCTCGACGCCGCCAGCCTGAGGTCCTCAAGCTCGTGCCGCAGTCTCTTCACCGTCTCGACGGTGTTGCGGGCCGCCGCCCTCACCTTCTCCAGGGGAGCGCCTAGGACCTCGGCAACGTCGAGGAGGGCCCGCTCTCGCCGCTGGACCTCCGCGAGAGCGTATGGTCCCGTCGCGAAGATGAGGCGCTCGACGCCGTCCTGCACCCGCTCGGTGCCCACGATCTTCACCAGCCCGACCTCCGACGTGCTCCGGAGGTGGGTGCCTCCGCACGCCTCCACGTCCCAGCCCTCGACCTCGACGACCCTGATCTCCTTGCCTGGGACCGCGCCCCCCTGGTAGAGCCTGAAGCCGTACTGGGCCTCGGCCTCGTTCCGTGGCATCCACCTGCAGGTGACCCGCCGTCCCTCCGCGACGACCTGGTTCGCCAGCCTCTCGATGGCCTCGACCTGATCCCGGGTCAGCCTACGGTAGTGGCTCACGTCGAGGCGGCTCCGCTCGACGCCCTTCTGGGCCCCCGCCTGCCAGGCGTGATCCCCGAGCACCCGACGCGCCGCGCCGAGCAGCAGGTGCGTCGCCGTGTGGCTCCTCATGAGGGCGAGACGCCGCTCCCAGTCGATGACGCCCCGAACCCCGTCGCCCGCCCTGAACCGGCTCGCCCCCTCGACCTCGTGGAGCAGGACGCCCTCGATGGACTGGACGTCAGTGACGGCCGCGCTCTCCGACCCCTTGACGAGCCTGCCTGTGTCGGATATCTGGCCTCCGCCCTCGGCGTAGAAGGCGGTCCTGTCGAGGACGACGTATCTGTCGTCGATGACGGCGAGGACCTCGGCGTCGAACTCCCTCACGTAGGGGTCCTCGTAGAAGAGGCGCCGCGTCTTCTCCAGCCCCTCGACCTTACCCACCAGCTCCGCCTTCGCCGCGTCCTGCTGGACGGGCTTCCCCTTCATGTGCCTCCGGGTGACCAGGGCGTAGAAGTCCTCGGGGACCGTGATTGTGACGCCCATCTCGGCTGCGGAGTCCCTGACGTCCTCGGGGGTGAGGCCGTGGGAGTCGTAGAACTCGACGAGCCGGTCCACGGGGATGTCCCCCTTCCTCCGCTTGAGGTAGCGTTTGACGAGGCCGGAGCCGCGCCTGAGGGTCTCCCTGTATTTTGCTCCCTCGACGGCGACCATCTCCATGATCTCGTCCCGCATCTCCCGGAGCTGGGGGAAGTCCCGGCCCCAGTAGTCGATCTGGGCCTCAACGAGGTCGGGGAGCCTCCCCTCGATGCCGTTCCTACGGAGGAGCCTGAAGCTGCGCCGGAAGAGGAGCCGTGCGAGGTAGCCCTCCCGGACGTTGGAGGGGACGACGCCCTCGGAGAGGATGAAGACCATGCTCTTGGTGTGGTCGAGGGCCGCGTAGAGGGCCTCCACCGGCGAGAGCAGCCGGTCGAGCTCCCCCGGGTCCACGTCGAGGAGGGAGGCGATCTTCCGCCGCTCCGCCTCCTTGTCCCCCGACGTGATGCGGCAGGAGTATTTCGCCGCCTCTGCCAGGAGTCTGTCGTCGACCTCCAGGCCTGCCCAGCTCATCACGTCGTCCAGGATCGATCCGTATATCGCGTGGAAGGCGCTGGGCGAGCCCTGGGTGAGCCAGCTCCACCGCTCTATGCCGTAGCCGGTGTCCACCACCTTGATGGGCATGGGCTCGAGCCTGTCGCCGACGACCCGGTACATCATGAAGACGAGGGTCGATATCTCCAGTCCGCCGACGCAGCCCTCCAGGTCGAAGCCGGCGTTGCCGCCGCCGCTCCAGAGCCCCTCCTTGTAGGTGACCATCTCCGAGGGGACGCCGAGGTCGCGGGTGAGGAGCTCGTGGTGGTAGCGGACGGTCTGGTCCTTCCAGTAGATCTGGGGCTGGCCCTGGTAGTTGAAGGCGTGGTGGCCTCCCATCTCGAAGAGGGTGAAGTGGCGCCCCATGGTGTAGCCCACGAGGTCGATGTCCTCGAACCGGATGCACGGCTGGCTGATGACGAGGGGGTTGGCGGGCGGCGGGAGGATGCCCTCGGTGACGTAGGGCTGGAAGTCGATGATGCTGGCGATGGTCACCATCAGGTCGTCCCGCCAGCGGGCGACCACGGGGTAGGGGCTGATCCTCTTGTGGCCCCGCGCCTCGAAGAAGGAGAGGAACTTCTCCCTCATCTCGCCGACGTCGAGCCGCCTGTTGGTGGGGGGGTCGCCGATGAAGGTGTAGTCGACGCAGGGGGCGTCGCCGCAGTTCTCGGCGTCGGGGTCCTGCGTCCAGTAGTGGAGGCCGCATCTGGGGCAGAGCTTCCTGACGAAGCCGTTCTCCTCGAAGAAGGGTAGCCTAAACTCGTCTGGGGGGACTTCCAACCTACTCAGGCTCCTGAAGATGGACGGGAATGAGGGAGAAAACCGGGAGGTCTAACCGAACAACGCGCTGAGGCCCTGGAGATCCTCTTCCTCTTCTTCCTTCTTCTCCTCTTCCTCTGGCTTCTCCTCAGCCTTCTCCTCGGCGGCAGGAGCAGCCGCGGGAGCAGCAGCGGCGGCGAAGACCGGCGCCTTGAGGGCCTCGTCGATGTCCACCTCGGCGAGGGCGGCGACGAGGGCCTTGACGCGTACCGCGTCAGGCTTGATGCCCGCCGCGCTGAGGACGTTCTCCACGGCGCTCTCCGTGATCTCCTTACCGGCGCTGTGAAGCAGCATAGCGGCATACATGTACTCCAAACCTTTCACCTCTCATTGATAGACCAAGTCTCTCGGACTGTAAACTAGAGGCATAGAACCCGCTTTTATGCTTTCCTATCAAACCCGCCCAAGGGGAGGCGGGGAAGCGTTTTATCCGTCCGGCGCCAAACAGAGACAGGAGGCATAGGCATGGTCAGGAGGATTGAACGGAAGCCCTGGGAAGACCTTGACCCCATGCGGGACTCGACCCTCGGCCCGTACACGCCGCCCATCGCCACGGTCCGGCCCGGAGAGGTCGTGGAGATCGAGACCTGGGACGCCTTCGGGGGCGTCGTCGTGCCGGGGCAGACCTACGCCGAGGCCGTGGCCAGGGGCATCAAGCTCCACGTCAACCCCGTCACGGGCCCCATCGAGGTCGAGGGCGCTGAGCCCGGAGACACCCTCGTGGTCGAGATCCTCGACATCGAGTTGCCCGAGCGGGGGGCGACGGCCATCATCCCCGGCTTCGGCGCCCTGGAGGGGTGGCTGAGGCAGCTGGAGCCGAGGACGAAGTTCAGCCGCATCAGCGGCGGGAAGGTCGTCTACGTCGCCGACGGCGGGGAGGCGGTCGAGATCGATGTCGCGCCCTTCATCGGCACCATCGGCGTCTCGCCTGAGAGCGAGGCCATCACCACCATCTCGCCCGGCCCTCACGGCGGGAACATGGACTGCCCCGACGTAAGGCCCGGCAACAGGCTGATGCTCCCCGTCTCCAGGCCCGGCGCCCTCTTCGGCCTCGGCGACGTCCACGCCGTCCAGGGCGACGGCGAGATATGCGGCACCGCCGTCGAGGTCCCCGCCGTCGTCACCCTCAGGTTCGACATCCTAAAGGGGAGGCGCATCGGCTGGCCCAGGGTCGAGTCCGAGGAGGAGATCATGACGGTGTGCAGCGCCCGGCCGCTGGAGGACGCGGCCCGCTTGGCGTACAGGGAGCTCGTGGACTGGATGGCGGCGGATTACGGCTGGAACCGGATGGACGCCTACATGTTCCTCAGCCTCGCGGCGAGGGCGCGGATCGCACAGATCGTGGACCCCCTCTACACGGTGGTCGCGAAGCTGCCGAAGAGGTACCTGGAGCGGCAGGCGTAGGCCGGGGCCACCCGAGAGGCTATATACGGCGAACGGGGAGGAAGGGTTAGAGGCGTCATGTCGGGTGCGGAGCCTGTCTGCCCAAAGTGCGGCGGCAGGATGGTGAAGGGCGAGCTGAAGACTCGGATGGAGAGGCTGGGCACCTCCGCCATGTCCCCCTTCGCGCCGGGGATGTCCATGAGCGGCCTCCCCGCCATGCTGGATGACGTTGTGAGCGACCTCAGCTGGGAGGAGAAGACGGGGGAGAAGAAAGGGTTCATCTTCAAACGGGAGGAGACGCGGAGGATGTCGGTTGCCGGCCTCCGGTGCACAGTCTGCGGCTACATCGAGCTCTACGCCCGGGAGAAGTAGCCGGGCGCGTCACAGCCTGAACTGGTCTCGGTAGATGCCATCGCGGTAGCATGCCTTGATGCACTTGCCGCAGACCTCGGCGTCGAGGCCGAGGTGAACGATGTAACGGCGGCACTGCTCCCGGTAGTTGTCGAGCCGCTCCTTGAAGCGGAGGAAGGGGCAGGCGTCGAGGCAGGCCCGGCAGGCCCCGCAGCCGCCCTCCAGGGGCAGGGTCCGCTCCAGGGGGAGGGCGGTGACGACAGAGGCGAGCCTTATGGCGCAGCTGAACCGGGGGTTGACGATGAGCTCGTTCTTGCCCCTCCAGCCGACGCCCGACTGCTCCGCGGCGACCCTGTGGGATACGACCCTCGCGTAGAAATCCTCGACGTGCTCCACCTTCTCGGCGACGCCGGTCATCGTCGCCGGGATGGCGACTCCCCCCGTCTCCTCGGCGAGCCTCTCGGCGGTGGCGTTGAGGGCCCAGTTCAGGCGCTTGTATTCCGCTGCGTACCTGTTCCACGAATCCTTATCGTAGTCCTCCCCCTTCTTCAGGGCGATGACGTCGATGGCGTGCTCGGGGTAGGCGTAGGCGATGCTGATGACCGAGCCGCCCTCCAGCAGGGCGGGCAGTTCTCCGCCGCAGAGCTCCTCCAGCCTCCTCCGCTGGACGGGCATGAGCGCCCTGAGGACCGAGTTGAAGGCAGCGACGCCCAGAACCCCATTCAGCCCGTGCCTCTCGGCCTCCTCCTCGAAGATTTGGCGGACGCGCTGGAGGTTGCTGACGCTGCTCATCTCGATCGTCTGATCTCCTTCATAGGATTTAGCAGTTTTCCGGCGGCTGAAGTCGGGATGAGCGTTAAATAAGCTGAGCAGGTAGTTGTTTCGGAGGGAACCGTTTGAGGAATCACGTGAAGGAGAAGCTGAGGGCAGGGAAGGTGGCGGTGGGCGCGTGGATGTCCATCCTGAACTCGGATGCGGCGCGCGCCGTCGCGGCCTCGGGTCTCGACTGGGTTCTGTTCGACACCGAGCACGGCCCGCTGAGCTTCGAGACCGTGGACAGGCTGGTCCGGTCCGTGTGCGGGGCGGGGGCCGTCCCGCTGGTTCGGGTCGTCTGGAACGACATCAACGCGATAAAGCAGGCGCTGGACACCGGCGCCCTCGGCGTCGTCGTCCCCTGGGTCAACTCGAAGGAGGAGGCGGAGAACGCCGTCACCTACTGCCTTTACGCCCCGGAGGGGCTGAGGGGCTGCGCGCCGGGGCGGGCGGCGTCGGCCTGGGGCATCAGCGCCGAGGAGTACCTGGACACCGTCAACGACGAGGTGCTGGTG
>QMXQ01000021.1 GCA_003662205.1 Candidatus Bathyarchaeota archaeon | reverse complement strand
GTCTTCTACGGCGAGCCCACGCCGCGCCAGCAGGAGCTCTACGAGGTGGTCTACGAGGCGAACAGGGCCGCCTTTGAGGCCGTGAGGCCGGGAGCGACCTGTGAATCGGTCGACGCCGCCGGCCGACGGGTGATCGCCGACGCCGGCCTCGGGGACTACTTCATCCACCGGCTCGGTCACGGCGTGGGGCTGCAGATCCACGAGCGCCCCTACATCGTCAAGGGCAACAGGCTAGGGCTGGAGTCGGGGATGACTTTCACCATAGAGCCCGGCGTCTACATCGTCGGGGAGATCGGCATCCGCGTCGAGGACACCGTCGTCTGCACCGACGGCGGCTGTGAACGCCTGACGAAGCACCGGCGGACATCAACCTTTTATCCCGCCCAGGGATAGGCGTAGGACGGGGTCGACTTGCTCTCCTTCTACGCTCTGGCGTCGCTGGTCGTCGGCGGCCCCCTCACCCTCCTAGGCGCCTACCTGTGCCTGAGGTGGTGGATCTTCTGGAGGCGGAACTACGCGGGGAAGCTGCTCACCCACGGCCCCTACTCCCGGGTCCGCCATCCCTTCTACTCCGCCTTCCTCCTCCTCGCCGTCGGCCTAGCCATCCTCTTCACCATCATGGAGACGGTGATGCTCGCCACCCTCTCTATAGTCGTCATCCTCTTCTACGTCAAGAGGGAGGAGGCCGCCCTACTAGCCCAATACGGAAAGGCCTACAGGGAATACATGCAGAAGGTCCCCTGGAGGCTGATACCGGGAATATATTGAATTGGTGAAAAAGGGGAGTCTACTCGCGGACGTATTTGAGTTCGTGGACCTCTATGGCGCCCAGGTACATCTCCGTCAGCTGCGGGTGGTTCAGCAGCTCCTGCGCGGACCCCTTGAAAGTGAACCTGCCGCCGCGCATCATGTAGGCGATGTCGCCCACCTCCAGCGCCCGGCGGGCCCGCTGCTCGACCAGGATGATGGGCAGTCCCGTCGTCTCAGCCATCTCCTCCAGCTTCTTCA
Source organism: Candidatus Bathyarchaeota archaeon (assembly GCA_003662205.1). Lineage (GTDB taxonomy): Archaea > Thermoproteota > Bathyarchaeia > TCS64 > TCS64 > B46-G15. Next base: position 13,037 of record QMXQ01000021.1, on the reverse strand, counting down.
GCACGTCGGTGACCAGCTTCGGCATCAGCCCCGCGGTGGGCTCGTCGACGAGCATCACCTTCGGGTCCCTCATGAGGACCATGCTCTCCGCCAGCATCTGCCGCTCCCCGCCGCTGAGGGTCCCCGCGGCGCGGTGCATGAACCCCTTCAGCACGGGGAACAGGGTGAAGATCATCTCCATCTTCTCCTCGATGAGGCTCGGGTCGTCGACGGTGTAGGCCGCCATCTTCAGGTTCTCGGCGACGCTGAGGCGGCTGAAAATGTTGCCAACCTGGGGCATGTACCCGATGCCCATCTTGGTTCGCTCATAGGGAGGCAACTCTGTCACGTCCTGGCCCTTGAAGAGGACCTGGCCCGAGTAGACGGTGACGAGACCCATGATGGCCTTCAGCAACGTCGTCTTCCCCACGCCGTTAGGGCCGACGATGACAGTGACCGCCCCCTCGGGAGCCTCGAAGTCGAGGTCGTAGATGACGTGGATCGGCCCGTAGCCCACGTTGAGGCTCTTCGTCTCGATTATGTTCGCCATATCACTCACCCAGGTATGATGCGATGACCCTCGGGTCCTCGAAGACCTCCTCCGCCGTCCCCTCGCAGACGAGCTTCCCCCTGTCCATGGCGAAGACGTGGTCCGCGTACTGGGCGGCGACCTCGAGCCTGTGCTCGATGACGAGGAACGTGAGGCCGAGCTCGTCCCTGAGGCGGAGGACATGGCTGAAGATCTGGTGGCAGAGCTTCGGGTCGATGCTCCCCACTGGCTCGTCCAGCAGGATGGTCTCGGCGCCGCTCATCAGCGCCCTCCCGATCTCCAGGAGCTTCAGCTCACCGCCGCTCAGGGTGTTCGCCGGCATGTTCCAGACGTGCCTGAGGCCGAGGACCCTCAGCAGCTCCGCCGCCCGCCTCACGGCGCTGATCTCGCTGTCGATCCACGTCGGCTTGAAGAGCGAGAGGAAGATGTTCTCGCCGGCGTTGTCGGGCAGGGCCACGAGCATGTTCTCCAGGGTGGTGAGCGCCAGGAAGGGTGATGCGATCTGGAAGGTTCTGACGAGGCCCCGGCGGGCTATCTTGTACATGGCCTCGCCGGTGATGTCCACATCGCGATAGTAGACATGCCCCTCCTCCGGCTTGAAGAAGCCGGAGATGCAGTTGACCAGCGTTGACTTGCCGCATCCGTTGGGGCCGACGAGGAGGTAGATGCCGCCCTCCTTGAGGCTGAAGCTGATCCCGTCGACCGCGGCGAACTTGCCGAAGTATTTCCTCACCTTCTCGATCCTTAGTACTTCCGACATCAGCATCAACTACCGTAACTACCCTTCGACTATGTTTAAATATTTTCCGAGAAGCCGCCAACAACAGGCATACTCCGCCCTAGAACCTGCATAGAATAAAAAAAGGTAAGGGGGTTTTAGCCTTGACCCGGTGGGGTTACGCCCGCTGTTTCCTCTCCTCCGGTGGTTACGCCGGTCGAGTACCAGGTGACCTTGCCGGTCGTGCCGTCGTAGAGCCCGTACTTGACGAAGGTGACCTCGCCGTCTGGTCCTTCGCCGTAGCCCCAGATGTCATAGTTGCTCGCGTACCTGTCGCCGGCCTCATTCAGCCGCGTCCAGCCGCTGGCACCCCACTGGTTGAAGGTTATATCGTGGATCAGCGGGATAATGTCCGACGGGTCTGTGCTCTGGGTCTCCAATACTCCTGTGAGAAGGGTTGTGGCGATGTCGTAGGTGCACGCGGTGTAGTAGCCGAAGGGCTGAGACACGAGCGCGTAGTAGCGGTCGTACAGTGCCGTGTACTTGGGAGACGCCGCCGGGGCCGCCAGGGTGCTGAAGATCTTCAGGTGGCTGGATTCCTCGGGAGCGTCGTCGACGAACTGCTGGGTCATGCTGGTGCCGTCAGACCCGAACCACATGAGGCTATAAATCGTTGGGTAGTCCTTCGCCTGGGTGACCATCGTCACAGCCTCGCTGAAGCTGATGATCTCGATGGCCACGTGCTCGGCGCCGTACTCTGCGACCAGCGCCTGAGCCTTCTCCTCAGCCGTCTGCAGGTAGCTGCTGAACTCCGTCACCTCGGCCGCGTACCGGATCCGCTCAGCGATAACACCGCCTCGAGCCGGGTACTCCTTCTCTAGGATGTTGTAGATGCCGTCGGCCCATGCGTCGCCACGCTGGATGACGATGATGGCCTTGATGCCCCAGCTCCAGAGCATCTCAGCGATGGCCGGAGCCTGCACCGTGTCGTCGGGGCACATCCTGTAGAGGTTGTCATCAGCGATGGCCAGAATGGGCGAAGTCGAGGACGGACTGAACAGCAGCATGTTGTTCTCGTTCACGTACGACAGTGCAGCCTGAGCCTGAGACGACCAGCGACCGCCGATGACTAGGCCGATGTCCATCGCCTTGAAGGACTGGACCTTCTCTAGGTGGATGGCCGCCTGACTAGCAGCGCTGTCGACAAGGAATTCGAAAGTCACGTCATAGCCCAACTTCGCAGCAATCGCGTTGATGTCAGGCCCTAGTATGCTCTCTACAAAGGGCGTCTCAGTCTCCAGACCGACATCCGTTGATTGTATGTCACCTATTCTGACGGTCTTTCCGTCGAGGGGCTGAACCTCCACTGTCACAGTGACGGTCTCACCCGGTTTTTCGACGACTTTCGCTGGTGCCGCGTAGTAGCCGATGCCTCCACCGATTCCAAGACCTACAATGAGCATCACAACAATTATAACCGTTGTGTTGCGTTCCAATTAACTCACCTTATAGTTTTCGCAGTTTTTACTATCCCCTACAACACTATTTAAGATTTGTTTCAGGTGAAATATACGCACTTTTTCATATTAAATAAACTGTTAAAAATATCCATCAGCAGATTTTAACAAATTAAACCCCGTTAGGCTATAAATTTATACTTGCTCTTCGAAAATATTATTAATGGTGTGATGAACACAAAGAGGGGATAGCAGATGATAATTCCAGCGATCTGGATGGCCGCGATCGTCTATGCCAGCGAGATCACCATTCTGAGCATCGGTTTCACGCTGACGTACCTCACCGCGAAGATACCGAACTTCGCCCATGGCACGTACGCGGGCGTCGGCATCTATATGAGCTACACCATGTCAAAAATCCTTGGCATCACGCCCTATGTCGCCTTCCCGATCTCCTTCATATTAGGCGGGATCATGAGCGTGATCATCTACTACCTCGTGATCGGAGTTCTGACACGAATGGGAGGCGGGGCGATCGTCCTGACCATCTCAACCCTCGCTATACAGATCTTCCTGACGGCGCTGCTGAACATCTACGCCTACTACCTACGGGCCCGATTCAAGACCTATGCCATGTCCTTTCTCCTAAAGCAGGCAGACTTTAAGATTGCCGGGTTCCAGGGGATCTTCCCAGTCGCCTTGAGCATCTGCATAGCGACCGTCATAATACTTCACTACCTGCTGACCAAGACGAAAACAGGGATCGCTATGAGAGCCACGGCCGAGGACCCGGAACTCGCCTCCGTTCTAGGGATCAACATCCACCGGATCCAGCTTTTCTCATGGTTCTTGACGGGTGGTCTCGCCTGCCTCGCCGGCGCCATGATCCCATTATGGTTCATGAGCACCCCTCAATCGGGAGCCGCGATAATCACCAGCATCATGGCGGGCAGCCTGTTGGGTGGATTCACCAACGTCTATGGCGCGATTGTAGGGGGCTTCGGCGTCGGGTTATCCGAGATCCTGCTAACAACCTGGTTACAGAGAGTCGTCGGGGTATGGGTAGGAGAATATAGGCCCCTCATACCCATGTTCTTCCTCGTAGCTGTCTTACTGTTAGAGCCGAGAGGACTCGAAGGCGTCTATATAAGGTTTAAGGCAACCAAAACGGGCGAGAAACTCTTTGCAATCCTCGGGAGGGAGGTTGTATGATGTTAGATCTGATAGGGAGCCTCGCCGCTGTATCTGGGTCAGCGCGGCTCGTCGTGGACATAGCCATGTACTTCGGTCTCTTCGTCATCGTCGCGATGGCGCTGAACTTCCAATATGGGAACGCGGGTATCCCCAACATGGGGTGCGCGGTACAGGTGATCGTCGGCGGCTTTACGGTGAGCGCCCTCACGACCCGCTTAACCTTCTGGCTCGTTCAGCAGGGCGGGGTCAAGCTGCTGCCATATACCAGTGACTTCGACTGGGTCTATAACAACCAGATCAACGTAAGCGTCCTGACGAATCCATATCTAAAATCTCACCCCTTCTTAGCGGTGTCACTACTACTGTTCTCCATCGCAGTGTCCCTGATACTAGGCGCCGCCATTGGGTGGCTCATCTCCGTGCCCGCCATCAGGCTCAGGGCGACGTACCTGATGATCACTCTGATCACAATGGCAGATGCTTCCCAGATCATAGGGAGGAATGTAGTCTCCATCAGCGGTGGCACTCTCGGCATGTTCGTCCCGAACGTCTTCGCATGGTATCCCGGAGATCGAACTGTCGTGATGGCGGTGATCACGCTAGCCATAGGTCTAGTTAGCTTCTTCATCTTCCGGACGATGCTCAACTCACCATATGGGCGTCTGATGCGGGCCATCCGTGAGAATGAGATCACCGTCGGAAGCGTTGGGAAGAACGTCACAGGGATCAGGCGTAACATCCTCATGTTCGCCTCCGGCATCACAGCCATCTCCGGCTGCCTCCTCGCGTTCTACTTCTCCTTCGTCGTGGAGGCCAACTACCAGAGGGCCTTCTGGACCTACTGGCCCTGGCTGATGCTGATGATCGGAGGCCCGGGGAACAACGCCGGCACCTTCCTCGGCTGCGCGCTCATCGTCGCCATGAGACGGGTCATCATCGTCAACAAGTACCTCTTCAGCAAGATCTTCTTCTTCCCCATCGCCTACTTCGAGAGCGTCCTACTGGGACTCCTCCTCATACTGGTCATGATCTTCAGGCCGAACGGCCTAATCCCGCAGAAACTCCTCTACATCCCAGGCGTAAACTACCGGCAGCTGGTGAGGGAGGAGGTCAGAGTTGACTGGAGGACGGCGCCGAAGGCGAGCAAGAGCGGCGGGCGCTTCAAGCTCTGGGGCGGGAAGAGGGAGGACTAGCCAATGGACTGGGACTCGATCCTTTTCTGGGTTATGATCGCCCTCTGGGTCATCATGCCCGCCTTCATCGTCTACGAGGAAGTCAAGGAACGCCGAGCCCTCGCCAGAGACCGGCAGGCCGAGGAGTAGAAACCCCTCTTTCTTATCATACTCTCCCCACCGACTAGCGAAAGCTATTGACTCTGATGGCAGAGATAAATGGGGGAGACGAGGTAAGGGTCTACTTCGTCGTTATGGTGTAGTAGCAGCCTAGGCTTTTCAGCGCGTCGTCGATCTTCTCGATCAGGGTCTCCAACTGCTCCAGGGAGGGCTCCTCGCTCCATTCGAAGAAGAAGTCATGCTCGCCGAGCATCTGCGTGGCCTCGCTGATGATCTTCACGGGCTCGTAGCAGTCGACGTAGGTCCTCTTCATGTTCTGGAGGTACTGCTCGAAGTCCCGGGTGTCCGACTGCAGGTGCCTCGGGAAGGGGATGCACTTATGGCTGAACTTCAGATCGACTGCCTTGGACATCTCGACCGCGACACCCTCCAAGGCCTTGATCGCCTTCAGCACAGGAGGTCCGTAGACCTTCACATAGCTCCTTACCATTCTTACTGCCCCTAAACAGAAAAGGCTCCTTAAAAAATAAGTCTTGTGCAAGAGCCCCGGCTAAGCCTCGGCGGCCTGTCAAGCACGCGACATTCGGCGCGTTTCCTCAGCTTATGTAGGTGGTTCGGCCCACGCGCCGTCCCAGCTCTGAGCGCTTCATCTCGGGGCCGTTCACCTGCTCCATGAGCCTCTCAATCCTTCTGATCTCAGCCTCCAAGCCGACCACGTCGATATCGATGCCGAGGAGCTTTGAGAGCTGCTTTAAGACGCTCCTCGCCGCCCTGGGGTCGGGTATGTAGCCCTTCGTCTCGCCTAGGAAGCAGACGGCCGTGAGGCCTCGGAGCCTCGAGAGGGCGACGATGATCCCGGCGGCCCCCACGATGGGATTGCCCGGGGGGCTCGCCTCAACGCCTGTGCCTTTCAGCTGGTCGAGGAGACGGGTGCTGGTGGAGGCGGCCACCACCTTCGGCTCGTCGCTGTCGGGCTGGCCGCTGTAGCCGCCCAGGGTGATGAACAGCTTCGACCCCATCTCCTCCGCGGCGTCCAGCAGGGTTGAGGCGACCTCGTACTGTCCCTCCGGGGTCTGGGCCTGGCAGTCGCCGGAGACGAGGACAATGTCGCTGCCGTCTGGGGCGGGGTTCCTCCAGTAGTGGAGCTCGTTCCTCAGGAGCCTGATCTGGCCGTCGTCGTCGGTGACGGCGTGGAAGGGGAAGTGGGGGGAGTAGAGGTCGCCGAACTTCTCCGCGCCGAGCGTGTGGATCGCGTAGTTGACGGCGATGGCGCCCACCGAGCCGAGCCCGGGCAGCCCCTCCACGAAGACGGGGGCGCGGAACTCCACATCCCTCTTGATGATCACGGTCTCCTTCACGGCCGATGCCTCCTCGAACACGCTGAGAAATGTAGGAGAGGGCTAATAACAGATTTGGTCGGGAGCCCTCCATTGGATGCGGTGGTGCGGATCCGGCTCCTTGGGGCGTCGTGGGCCGCCGGGGTTAAGCCTCCGCCCTCGCCATCCGCCGCATCTTGAGCTTGTACCGCCGGTATCGGTCGTCCATGGAGAACTTCGCCGGGTGCGGGATCTTCACGGCGCCGCCGCAGACGGGGCACCGGTCCTGGCGGAGGGTATATCTGCCGCACTTGGTGCACTGCCTGAGGAGCCAGACCAAAGCGCCGCCCCTCCGATCTACTCCCGGGTGAAGGAGAACTTGCCGTCGTGCCCCGAGAGGGAGGACTGGGCTGTTGTGATGATCTTCTCAAGCGCCGCCTCGGCCTTCTTGTAATCCTCGGCGTTCACCTCAATCCGGTACTTCGGGGCGCCGAGGGTGTACAGGGTGGCCTCCGTCCCGTTCTCCTTCGCCACCTTCTTCAACTCCAGGAGGGTTCCCTTGATCACCTCCACGCCTCGGGGGGCCATGGATGTGAGTTCGAGGACGCCGTGGATGGTGACGCCCCTGACCACGATCTTCTCCCTGGCGATCTCCGCCAGGGTCTTCGCGATCCTCTTCGGCACGCCCGCCTCCGTCAGGGCCTCGAGCCCCCTCTTAGCCGCGGCCTCGAGCCCCGCGTAGAGGCTTCCGTAGCGGTCCAAGAGCTTGACGGCCGCCTTCTCGAAGATCTCCTCCTCGCTGATCTTGAGGATGCCCGCGGCGCTCTTCAGCAGCGTCTCTGCCTTCCGGGACTTCTTCCAGTCCTCCATCTTCTTCCGGCGCTCGTCCTTGGAGACCCGCCTGAGGGAGAGGTCTATCTGGCCCCGGGAGGGGTCGACGCGGAGCACCTGGAGGACGACCTTCTGGTTCTCCCGCACGTGGTTCCGGATGTTCCTCACCCACCGGGAGGAGATCTCGGAGATGTGGAGGAGCCCCTCCTTGCCGTACTCGTCGAGGCGGACGTAGGCGCCGTAGCCCACGATCTGCTGTATCGTCGCCACGACGAGCTCTCCCACCTCGGGCCACTCGGGTCGTCCCAGGCTCATGCGGGTCACCCCAGAACCGCGATGATGATCCCGTTGATCTTGGCCTTGCCCCCTCGGGGCTCGGCGAGGACCTCGCCGCAGGCCCTGCATTTGATCAGGTGGGTGGTGTGGCTGTAGACGATCTGCTCGTTCTCACAGCTCCTGCACCGGAGCTTGAGGAACCTGGAGGAGGGGCGGGGGATGAGGTGCTCCCACTCGGACACGGCTAGGCCACCTCCAGCTTCTTGAGCCTGACCCCCCTCCTCTGGAGGGTGTAGCCGCACTCCTTGCACTGGAGCTTGAGGGACTGCTTCTTCGTCGTCTTCGCCTGGTTGTGCTGCAGCGGGAACTTCTGCCCCCCGTAGCCCTTCTTCCGCTCTGCCTGTCGCCTCTCCCCCCTCTTGGCGCCCCTCCTCTTCCCCGCCTTGTAGAGGGAGACGGTGAACTCGGTGTGGGTCTTGCACCGGGGGCAGTAGGTCCTCATGGACCTCGGGACCTTCATCTTGATGTCTCCACTTCCTTTGCGATACCCCGCCTTATTAGGTTTTCAGCGTTCTCCGCCGGTATCGCCGCGACGTCCTCCGGCTTGAAGGGGCCGTAGGTCTTCATGTCGATGCCGATGATGGCGGGGAGCGCCTCCACGAAGCGGACCACCTTGAGGCCGCTCCGGGGCGGAGGTCTCGCCTCTACCTTGGGCGCACGCCCCGTTAATATGCTTTTCAGTCTCTCGGAGTGGTCGGCGAGGAGGCGCCTGAGGTCGGCGTGGAGCCTCTTCTCCTCCGGCGTCAGGACCGCCCCGGATATGGCGGCGCCGTTGAGCTCGGAGACGATGATCTTCCTCAGCCTGAGCTGGAAGAGCTCCCGGAGCATCCGCTCGGCGTTCTCCCGCTCCCTCTCGGCGATCCGTCCCCGCATCGACCCCCGCTCCAGCATCCGGGTCTGCTCCCTCAGCCGGGAGGCGTACTCGCTCATCTCGGCGAAGAAGCCCTCCGGCAGGGGCTGGAGGTCCGCGCTGTGCCGCTCCTTCCTCCACGCGTCGAGCAGCCGGCTGTACCTCTCGGTCATCTCTCCACCCTCGCAGCCTTCTTGCAGAGCAGGAAGAGGGCGGCGGCAAGGGGCAGTTCGACCCGCTCCTCCTCGAAGGGGCCGTAGGTCTCGTCGCCGATCCTGAACCGCGGGGCCCGCCTGACGTAGACCCTCTCCGTCCCGTCGGTGAAGGCGATGGCGCTGGCGAGGGGATCGTAGTCCTCCAGGTCGTCGATGGCGACGGTCTGCGCCAGCCACCCCGTCTTTCCGTGGAGGGTGTTGGGCAGCCGTATCAGGCGGTGGACGTCGGTCGTCACCACGGTGTCGATGGCGGACGCCTGCTCCTTGACCGCGGCCTCCATGAGCCTTTCGAGGGCCTTGGGGTCGACGTACCTGACGATGCTGCTGGGGTGGCGCTCCATCAGCAGCCGGAGTATCTTGTCCCGGTGCTCCAGGAGGTTTGCGGTCGTCGCCCTACCCAGCTTGAGGGCCTTTATGGCGTCGGGCGTCGCGTCGTTGATGTAGTCGTAGAGGGCCTTGACGGACCGCCCCCGCCACCCGTCCTCCAATAGGGAGGGCGGCCCGCCGCGCATGCGGCTGCTGAGCCCCTGGTACTCCGGCTTGATGCCTATGCCCATGATGTAATCGACGATCTCCCTGCGGGCCAGCTGACCCAGCCCTCTGACGTGGGGGCTCCTGACGTGGACATGGTAGCCCCGGTTCCCCGAGAAGTTGACCTCAAGCTCCCCGGGGGAGAAGCCGAAGTCCTGGATGAGGATGTCAAGGAGCTTCTGCGCCTCGTATTTCGCCGCCTCCAGGCACCTGTCGCAGAGCCATGTCTCCTCCTCGAAGGCCGCCTTCCCACAGCTTGGGCACCGTTCGGGCGCCCTTCCGGTCCCCTCCTCTCCGCAGGCCCGGCATCTCCACCTGTCGTGGTCCGCCTTGCAGGGGGTGTCGATGTGGTCGGCGTCTATGTCGAAGACGAGGTCGGCGCCGAGCCACCCCTTATACTCCATCTCCGCCTCCGGCGCGGAGTAGTAGGCCGCGGAGTAGTAGGCGTGGGCGGGGGTGTTCTCGGCGAGGTGGCTCCGGAGCTGGTTGACGTCGTCGAAGGCGATGTGGCGGAACATGCTCCTTCCCCCGAAGGAGAGGAAGCCGAACTCCCTCTGCTTGATCTCAGGCGGCGCCTTCACCCGCTCCGCCCTCGACGCGTAGAAGCGTCGGAACTGCTCCGCGACGTAGGGGACGCTGCCCCAGCCCTGCTCCGCCATGGAATATTCAATAGATACGTCGGGTGAACCCTTAAAAACGCGTTTCTGACCCGTCTGGGTCGGAGGGGGAGGGCCTGAGGCCGTTGAAGGGGCATTTCCCGCAGAACTCGGGGTTGTACCTCACCACGTTCCTGTACCTCCTGCAGAAGTGGAGGCCGACGCTAGCGAGCCTCTCACGCCGTTCGTTGTCGTGTTCCCCGTTCACGTCTGCGGGCACCTCGACTCCGCTATACTGCCCCTCTTCGCTATAAGGGTTTTACTCGGCGGGTCTGCCCTCGCCCTTCTTCTTGAAGTCGCGTATCTTGATCCGGTAGTAGGTGAGGGGGTGCTTGATCCTCTTGCAGAGCCTGTCGGGGTTGTAGCAGACGCCGTGGGTGCGCATCGTCGCGCAGGTGGGCGGCGTGTATCTGGTCCGGCTCCCCCGCAGCCCGGCGATGTGCTCGATCTGGTACCGGGTCAGCTGCTCGTCGAAGTCGGTGACGGAGACGAAGAGCTGCACGATCCGGTCGAGGTCCATGCCGGCGTTGACGAGGAACGAGGTCAGGGCGAACCGCTCCATGTGGGAGGCCCGCCGCCCCGACATCAGCCCCTCGAAGGCGTGCCTGATGCACGGGGGGAAGGCGTCGCTCACCACCTCCGACGGCAGCTCCTCCCCGCCGATGCGCGCCCTGTGCTCCTCGAACAGCTTGGCGACCCTGTCGACCCGCTCCTGGACGGCGTCGGGCAGGGCGATCCTGCCGTGCTTCGAGACCCGCTTGCGTATCAGGTCCTCGACCTCGACCTGGATCAGGCGCGCCGCCTCCACCCGGGTCAGGAGGACGTAGCCGTCCCGCATCACCCTGTTCACGAGCTTCCACTTGTCCTCGTGGAAGGAGGCCGCGTTGCGGAGGTAGTCCGTGAAGTGGAGCTCGAACCGGTAGATCTGGCCGTCCAGCTCCCGCCGGATCAGGCGCAGGTTCCAGCCGAACTCCTCTCGGGCCATCCTAGCGATGCGGGTCTCGCTCTCCCCCTTCAGGAGTTCGTAGACCCGGACCGCCTCCGCTAGCGCGTACCTGCGGTCGAGGAAGCGGTCGCCCACCACGGTGACGAACATGACGGCGACGGGGAAGGAGAGCATCTCTGTCAGCGCGTCGCCGAGGCTCGCGCTGACGATGCCCTCAAGGATGGCCTCGGAGACCCTCTGCTCCCCCCGGTCGAGGACCCGGCTGTAGCTGGGGTCGGCGAGGTCGTCGACCTTCAGGCTCAGCGTCTCCACAAGGCTGACCGCCCCCTTTAGGAACGGGTACTTGGCGGCCTCCCTCTCCGAGATCATCCCGAGGTCTCCTGATCCTAGGGAGCGCGGCGCCGTATTATCCTTTACTAGGGGAGAAACCCGGGGCGCCTAGATGCTGTTCGATGAAGGAGGGCAGAAAATGGTTGGAGTGCTTGTTTGGCTCAGACGCCGATGCAGGGGGCGAGGTAGTAGATGAGCCTCCCCTGCGGGAGCTCGAAGTTCATCTTGATGGGCATGTCCGTGGAGAGCTCCAGCGTCGCGACCTCGCTGGAGACGACGGCGGCGTTGATGATGTCCTGCAGGTAGCTGAGGGTGAAGGTGGCGCTGGAGTCCTCCTCCGACCTCAGCTCTAGGAGGTCGTCTGCCTCTCGCTCCCAGACGCTGAAGGCGCTCCCCATGTCTCCGACGGCGCTGACCTTGAGCTCGTCCCCGGCGATCTCCAGCTTCACATGTTCGCTGACGAGGGCGGCGTCCCGGATGGCCCGCCGCAGGCTCTGGGTCAGGATGCGGGCGGAGGCCTTGAAGAATATCTTGGGGGAGGGGACCTCCTCCTCCAGGGGCTCCAGGATGGGCATCATGAACCTCCGGGTGTGCCCCCCGCGCTTGCACTGGATGACCAGGCGGGCCTGCTCCTCGTCCAGCTTGATCTTCACCTGCTCGTCTCTGTCGACGCGGTCGAGGAACTTGAGGAACTCGCCGATGTTGATAGAGAGCTTCGCCTCCCCCTCACAGAGGTACCTGTCGAAGAACTCGTTGGGGAGCTCGAAGTCGACCATGGCGACGTGGCTTGGGTCCATGGCGAGGAGCTTCATCTGCCCCTCGTCCATGTTGAAGCTCCCCTCCTCGACGATGACCGACAGGGCCTTGATCAGGTTGCGGAACGGCTCGATGTGTGAGATCTCAACCTCGAACAACACTACTCCTCCAAAGGATCTGCAAGATGCTGCTACTAAATTGATCGGCGAGCTAAAAAGATGTTCGCTCAGCTGTAGTCGCGCCACGTGTAGCCGCACTTGGTGCAGCGGTAGAACTGGGTGGTGCTCTCGTCTATGCCCCGGGTCTGCACCATCCACCAGTACGCCTTGTTGTTGCCGCACTTGGGGCAGACGGCCTTGACCTGGGGCGTGGTCCTCAGATTCCGCTCCTTCCTCCCGATGACGATGATCTTGTCCTTCTCCGGAGCCGTCTTCGAGTAGATGACATCCTTCTCCAGCGGCTCCTCCGCCCCACACTTGGGGCATACCAGGCACTGCTTCTCCCTGTCTATACTGAGGACTGTCCCACATTTAGGGCAGAACTTCATCAACTAGACCCCATGCGCGTTTTGAGTTAGGCAGTGAAAGGTCTTTTAAACGTTTTGCCTGAGACCGCTCGCCACCGCCTCGGCGACGAGACCCGCCACCCTCAGCGCCTCGGGCACGGCGCCCTCCCGAGTCGAAACCTCAAGCACCCTCGCGGCGACGCGGCCCCCCAAGCCGATAGAGAGGACGGCAACCGAATCCCCCGCCCTCCTCAGCCGGAAGCGCTCTGCAGCCGCGCCCTCAGGCGCCTCGGGCCACGTCTCTTCTGCCGAGAGGAGGAGCACGGGCCTGGAGGTTCCCGTCGAGAGCCTGTAGGGGTCGATGGAGGCTCCGCCCTCCATGAGGGAGTCGTGGAGCAGGATCACCCTGGTCTGGGGGTGGTGGGGGGACCGGGTGATCATCTCCACGAGGCTCTCGGTGAGGTCGGGGCCGCGGGCCGTGGTCCTCATGGCCCCGTCGAGCCAGAGTTTTCCCCTGAAGACGACGCCGACCGCGTGGAGGACATCCCTGCCCCGGGATGGCTTGACCGCGATGC
>QMXQ01000020.1 GCA_003662205.1 Candidatus Bathyarchaeota archaeon | reverse complement strand
GGATCACCTGGGGCAGCCGCGCCTTGATGCCGGAGAGGACCCGCGACATCGCCTCCTCCAGCGAGGAGGAGGCCGTCTCGCGGATGATGAGCTGCCTGTTGTGCGTGATGATCTCCGCGATCCACCGCTCGATCTCCGCCCTGATGTCGAGGACGTCCTGCACCGGGTTGCCGCTCCCGGGCCGGGCGAGCCTGCCGTCGGCGTCCACGGAGCCCGAGGCGTCCACCACGTGGATGAGGCCGTCTGCCTGGCCGATGACGGAGAGAAACCGGTTGCCCATCCCCCGGCCCACCCAGGCGTCCTTCACCAGCCCGGGCAGGTCCAAGAGCCTCACGGGGATGTACCGCCAGCCGTCTATGCAGGCGGAGTTCAGAGGGTTGTCCTCCACGCCGAGCTCCTTGCAGATGCAGACGTCGCAGACGTACGCCGTGCCGGCGTTGGGCTCCTTGGTGGTGAAGGGGTAGGTGGATATCTCCGCGTTCAGCAGGGTCGCGGCGTTGAAGAGGGTCGTCTTCCCGACGTTCGTCTTCCCTATGATCGCGAGGGTCAACAAGGGGAGTGCCTGAATAAATCTCCCCCGGGGACCCATAAGAATCCTTTGTAACAAACAGGGGTCGCGTGTTTGTGTAGATTGGTGCCGCGGGAGTGATTTGAACACTCGGCACTCCGGTCTTCAGCTTCGCCCTCCCCCGAGGGGGAGTCGGACGCTCTCCCAGGCTGAGCTACCGCGGCGGACGATATATGGAGACAGCCGTTTTTCATATAAATCTTTGGACCTCTCTCGCCCAGAAACCGCTTCCCCGGGGATCAATGATAATTACCTCGTCTGCGTAGCTAAAACCATGTTCAAGCGTATTCTCGAAGAGCTTGGGAGGGAGGTGTCGGGGGAGATCGCCTTCAACTTCGTCTCAGAGATCAGCCGGCACCACCGCATCCAGGCGAGCCCAGGGCTGAGGGCGGCCGTCCGCTACGTCGTCGAGACCCTGAGGGGGCATGGGTTGGACGCCGAGGTCCACGAGTACCCCGCCGACGGCGAGTCCTACTGCTGGAGCAGCCTCATGTTCAGGGAGTGGAGCTGCCGGGACGCGGAGCTCAGGCTGGTGGAGCCGGAGGAGGAGGCGCGGACGCTGGCCCGCTGGTCGGAGTCCAAGTTCAGCCTCATCCAGAGGAGCCACCCGACGCCGGGCGGCTGCTGCGAGGCGGAGGTCGTCGTCCTGGAGAACGGAGAGGAGGACGCCGACTACAGGCGGGTCGACGTGAAGGGGAAGGTGGTCCTCACCAACGGCGACCTAGCCCGGGTCTACGAGATGGCGGTGGAGCGCCGCGGGGCCATCGGCATCATCTTCGACGGAACATGGGTGAGGCCCCCCGCCCTACTGGAGGGGGAGCTCGACGACGCGCTCAGGTACACCAGCTTCTGGTGGGCGGGCGACGAGAAGCCGTGCTTCGGCTTCGTCATCACCCCCCGGACGGGGCGGTGGCTGAGGGCGCTGGTGGAGAAGCAGCGGAGGAGGCGGAAGCCGGTGAAGGTCTGGGCGAAGGTCGACTCCCAGCTCCACCCGGGAGCGATCGAGAACGCGGTCGCCGCCATCCCCGGCGAGACCGACGAGGAGGTGGTGGTCGTCGCCCACATCTGCCACCCCCAGCCCTCGGCCAACGACAACGCCTCGGGCAGCGCCGCCGCCATGGAGGCGGCCCGAGCCCTGCAGAGGCTCATCGCGAAGGGGGTCCTCCCCAGGCCCAGGCGGACCATCCGGTTCACCCTGGTGCCGGAGATGACAGGCTCCTACGCCTACCTGGCGGAGAACGAGGAGCGGATCCCCAGGATGGTGGCAGCCCTCAACCTGGACATGGTCGGGGAGAATCAGGACGTCTGCGGCGGGCCCCTCATCGTGGAGCGGACGCCGGAGGCGGCGCCCTCCTTCGTCAACGCGCTGATGGAGGCCATCTTCGACGAGGTGAAGGCGGAGGCCGGCAACCTGGGGGGGAGCGCCAGGTACGCCCTGTTCAAGCACGCCGTGACGCCCTTCTCCGGGGGCAGCGACCACTACATCTACTCCGACCCGACGGTGGGCGTCCCCTGCCCCATGATCATCCAGTGGCCCGACAAGTTCTGGCACACCAGCTACGACACCCTGGACAAGGTCGACCCCGCGATGCTGAGGAAGGTGGCGCTGATGGCGGCGACCTACGCCTACTTCATCGCCGACGCCGGCCCCGAGGAGGCCATCTGGCTCGCCTCAGAGGTCGCCGCGCGGGAGAGGCGGCGGCTCATCGCCGAGGTGCAGGCCCACGTCACGGAGGCCCTGAACGCCGCCACGAAGGGCGAGGAACCGGGGAGGAAGCTCGCCGAGGCCCGGCTGAAGCTGAGGAGGAAGGTCCCGTATCTGCTGGGCCGCGCCGTCGAGGCGGTGCGGAGCGTGAGGCGGCTCGCGGGCGGAGACCCCGGCTATGGGGCGGTTGAGGAGCGGCTGATATCCGAGCTGGAGGCGGCGGCGAAGGCCGAGAGGAAGCTCGCGGAGAGGGCGATAGCCGACTACGCGGAGGCGAAAGGTCTGGCTCCGCTACCAACGATCAGAGGAGGCCGCCTCAGGAAGCTGGAGCGGGAGGCGGCGGGCATCGTGCCCCGCCGGGTCTACCGGGGGCCGGTCTCGGTGAGGCCCTGGCTCAGGAAGCTGTCGAGGGAGGACAGGGACGCGTGGTGGAGGCTGGGGAAGGAGCACAAGGAGAGCCGGACCCTGGGGACGCTGGCGATGTACTGGGTGGACGGGGAGAGGAGCCTGCTGGAGGTATCGCGGCTGGTGGAGCTGGAGGCGGGGCGGACCGACCTGAAGTATCTCGTCGGCTACTTCCGGCTGCTGCGGAAGATGGGGCTGGTGGAGTTCGCCTAGGAGCGACAAACATATACGGGGAGACCGCGGAACTATCTGGTGCGTGGGGCCGGTGGTCTAGTGGTATGACACCGCCTTGACGTGGCGGCGGTCGCCGGTTCGATCCCGGCCCGGCCCACCACCCTCAATCTACCTAACACATGCGAGAGAAGGGGTCAGGCGGCTCTTCCCGTGAACTTCTCCAGCCAGCCTATCATCTGCCCCACTTTTTCCGCCGTGTACTGGCTGAACTTCTGATAGGCGGCCGCGTTCGCGAAGGTTGACCAGCGCTCGACGGCCCTCCACTCCTCCTCGCCCAGCACCGCCGCCTCCCGAAGCCTCTGCGCCATCTTGTTGATGGAGTCCCCCACCTCGAACCCGACGCCGCTCCTCCTGGACAGCCCCCTCAGGAACACCTCCAGCGCCACCCGGCAGTAGACCGCCGCCGCATCCTTATAGCCCGCCTCAAACAGCCGCCGCGCCCCCTCGACGATATAGGGCGCGACGGCATCCGCCGACGGCTCCTCCGGGCGGCCCCCGATCATCTCCCGCAGCACCCTCAGGACGCAGAGATAATGGTCCATCGCGGCGTGGAACGCGCCCTGCCTGTCATCGGGGTAATCGACGGGGAAGGCCCTGTAGAGCTCACTCTCCTCCCCCACCGCCTCCCTGATGAGGCTCAGGCAGCTGTCCTTCCAGTCCCGAAGCCTGGCGCGATTCGAAGGGCCCAGCTGGTAGACCGCGTCACCCGCCTCAGGGAATCGGAAGGAGCGCATCCTCTCCCCAACGTCGATTAGGGCGTCCAGCCTCTCCAGCAGCGGGCCCGAGGACATCGATCGCACCATCAGGGTCGAGGGTATATTAATGATTGTGAGTAGCGCGGCTCCAACACCCATAGAGATGATCGAGGCTGGCTAGGTTCTGGGGCTGAACCAGCGCTCGAGGGTGGTCCGCTCCCGGCCCCGCTCGTAGCCTCGCTTGATCTTCTCCACCGCCTTCATCACCCTGCCCCGGTCGAAGTCGTGCTCCTCGCAGAGGAACTCGACGATGCCGTCGGCGTCGGGCGGCGTCCACTCCAGCCTGTAGTCGTCTGTTGTCCGCGGGTTGAGGAACAGCTCCCTGATCTCCTCGACGGGGAAGGGGAACTCCGCGTTCCTTATGTGGGGCAGGGCGGCCTCCAGGCTGCCGTGCTCCCTCACCAGCTTCAGCGCCGTCTTCGGGCCCACCCCCTTCACCCCCTTCGGGTTGTAGTCGGTGCCGACGAGGATGCCGATGTCGATGAGCTGCTCCCGGGTGATCCCCAGCTGCCTCAGGAGGGTGTCGAGGCCTATGATCTCCGGCTCGATCTTGATGTAGAGGTTCTTCCTCGGCAGCTTCCGCCGCCCCGTGATGGAGAGGTTCCGCACAAGCCGGGGCGCCCCGAAGAGGAGGGAGTCGAAGTCCTGGCTGGCCGCCGCCCAGAC
The DNA here is from genome assembly GCA_003662205.1 of Candidatus Bathyarchaeota archaeon. Taxonomy (GTDB): domain Archaea; phylum Thermoproteota; class Bathyarchaeia; order TCS64; family TCS64; genus B46-G15. The sequence continues at coordinate 9,948 of QMXQ01000020.1, read as the reverse complement.
ATCGCCCTTCTGCGCCATGTGGGCGGACTGGGCCTCGCCCTCCCCCGGCGCCTGGACCCACGGCACCCCCATCAGCGTCAGGAGCCTCTTCGCGTCATCCACGATGTCGGTGGTGGCCGTGACCGCCCTCTGCCCGTAGAGCCTCGCCTCCTTAGGCCTCCCCTCCCGGAGGGCCCTCTCGTATTTGACCCGAGCCTCCCGGCGGGCCTCCCTCCGCTGCTCGATGACCCGCGCCTTGAACTCGTGGGGCTTCCCGTCGAAGACGTAGGCGACCCGGATGCCCGCCTCGATGAGGTTCGAGTTCCGGTAGATGAGGCCGCTCAGGTGGCTGGTGACCCGCCCCTCCCTGTCCCGAAGGGGCTCTCCCCCGCGCCCCCGGATGATGGCGAGAAACTGGTAGAGGATGTTGTGGCCGTCGAAGGCGATCCTCCGCCCGGCCAGGTCCTCGATGGCGACCTTCTTCGCCTCGACGAGGCCGCCGAGCTGGACCCCCAAGGCTCACCTCCCCACGAGCTCGATCCTGCGCTTGTCCCGGGCCATGCTGACAACGCGCACGAGGCCCTGGATCTCCAGCCCCATCAGCGTCTCCTCGAAGAAGCGCCTGTCGATGTCGCTGTAGAGCTTCTGCACCGACTTGTAGAGATCCTCCACCTCCAGGGCGCCGTTCCTGCCGAGGGCCTCGATGATGGTGGAGGCCACGAGCCTGTCGTTCACCGCATACACCTACGCGACCGCCATGGGCGGCTTCTGAGGCTCCCTGAACCTCTTCGACATCTCCAGATACCATTTCTCCATATCCGGCGTCACGGAGGGCGAGACCTCGGATATCGCCGCCTCGAAGTCGGCGAGAGCCACCGCCTCGACGTCGGGGTCCCTGCGCAGTGCGTTGAGGGCCGCCTCCCTGCAGACGGCGTCGATGTCGGCGCCGGAGTAGCCTGCCAGCCTCCGGGCCAGGGCGGCCAGGTCCACGTCGTCAGCCAGGGGCATGTCCTTGGTCTTGATCTCCAGTATCTTCAGCCGGGCCTCCTCGTCGGGCGGGGGGACGTAGATGCGGCGGTCGAACCTGCCGGGCCGGAGGACGGCGGGGTCTATGATGTCGGGCCTGTTGGTGGCGGCGAGGACGAGGACGTTCTGCAGCGTCAGCAGCCCATCGATCTCGGTGAGGAGCTGGCTGATGACCCTCTCCGTGACCCGAGAGTCGGCGATGCCCATGCCCCGACTGGGGACGAGGGCGTCGAACTCGTCGAAGAAGATGATGGAGGGCGCCGCCATCCGCGCCTTCCGGAAGATCTCCCTGATCGCCTTCTCCGACTCGCCGACCCACTTGCTGAAGACCTCGGGGCCGCGGACGGAGATGAAGTTCGCCTCGGACTCGGTCGCAACAGCCCGCGCCAGTAGGGTCTTGCCGCACCCCGGCGGTCCGTGGAGGAGGATCCCCTTCGGCGGCGTGATGCCGAGGCGCCGGAACATCTCGGGCTTCTTCAGCGGCCACTCCACCGCCTCCCGGAGGCTCTGCTTGACATCCTCCAGCCCGCCGACGTCGTCCCAGTGGACGTTCGGCGTCTCGATGAAGACCTCCCGCATCGCCGTCGGCGTCACCTCCCGGAACGCGTCGAGGATATCCTCGTTGGTGACCTCCATCTGGTCGAGGACCTCGTGCGGGATACGCTTCTCCTCCAGGTCGATCTGGGGGAGGTAGCGGCGCAGCGCCTTCATCGCCGCCTCCCTGCAGAGGGCGGCGAGGTCGGCGCCGGTGTAGCCGTGGGTGATCTCCGCTATGCGCTTGAGGTCGACATCCTCCGCCAGCGGCATCCCACGGGTGTGGATCTGGAGGATCTCGAAGCGGCCGTCCCTGTCGGGGATGCCGATCTCGATCTCCCTGTCGAAGCGGCCGGGCCTCCTGAGGGCGGGGTCCAGGGCGTCGGGCCTGTTGGTGGCGCCGATGACGATGACGTTTCCCCTCCCCTTGAGGCCGTCCATGGAGGCGAGGAGCTGGGCGACGACCCGGCGCTCCACCTCGCCGGTCACCTCGCCCCGCTTGGGGGCGATGGCATCGATCTCGTCGATGAAGAGGATGCTGGGCGCGTTCTTCTCAGCGTCCTCGAACATCTTCCTCATCCGGGCCTCAGACTCGCCGTAGAACTTGCTCATGATCTCGGGGCCGTTGATGGCGTAGAAGTTGGCGTCGGACTCGTTGGCCACCGCCCGCGCCAGCAGAGTCTTCCCGCAACCCGGCGGCCCATGGAGGAGGACGCCCTTCGGAGGGTCGATGCCAAGGCGCTGGAAGATCTCCGGGTGCCTCAGCGGGAGCTCCACCATCTCCCTGATCCGCTTGATCTCCTCGTCGAGGCCGCCGATATCCTCGTAGGTGGTCCTGCTCGGCATCTCCAGCTCGGGGACAGGCTCGCTCATGATGGTGATCTCCGTCGTCGGCGAGATCTTGACGATGCCGTTGGGCCGGGTGTTCACCACCATGAAGGGGACGGAGTGGCCGAGCATCATTATGAGGAGGGTGTCGCCCCTGGTGCAGGGCCTGTCGATGAGCCGGTCCTTGACGAAGCGGACGAAGTCGCTGTCGACGCTGATGCGGATGTCGACGGGGGCCAGCTTGATGGAGGTGGCGTACTCCGCCTCCGCCTTCCTCACGGTGACGAACTCGTTGATGGAGACGCCGCAGTTCTTCCTGATGAAGCCGTCTATCCTGATGAGGCCGAGGCCCTGGTCCTCGGGGTAGGCGGGCCAAGCCTTCGCCGCCGTGCTCTTCTTACCCACGATCTCGATCACGTCGCCGACGGTGACGCCCAGGGCCTTCATCGTCTCCGAGTCGACGCGGGCGATGCTCCTGCCCACATCCCTCTGCTGTTTCGCCTCCGCGACCTTAAGTTGGACGCTCCTCAAGGTGGAACCCACCATTCAATCTTCAAAGTGAAGGGGAAGTTGAATCATATAAACGTTCGTCTGTGACCCTCAACGTCTCCAGGCCCGGATTCAGACGACGCCGCACTCCTCGGCGAGCGCCCCCGCCGCTTCAGCCGTCAGGTTCACCCTGTTCAGGATGGTGTACCGCCCGGGCCTGATCTCCCCCGCTTTCACCAGGGCCTCGACGATGGTGTCGCGGTCCATGCCGAGCTCCTTCGCCGTGGTCGGCGCCCCTATGACCCTGAGGCTCTCCTTTATGGCGCGCCAGTCCAGCCCGTGGAGCTTCGCCATCATGATGGCGCCGACGCCGCACTGCTCCCCGTGGAGGGCCGGCCTCGGCGCGATCATGTCGAGGGTGTGGCTGAACAGGTGGGCCGACCCGCTGCATGGCCTGCTGCTTCCCGCGATGCTCATGGCGACCCCGCAGCTGACCAGCGCCTCAAGGAGCGTCCGGAACCCCGCCTCAAGGCGATCCCGTATCTGGCGGGCGCTCCTCATGACGAGGCTCGAGCTCATCAGGGCGAGGCTGGCCGCGTACTCGCCGTAGTATTCGCCCTTCACCTCGTGGGCCAGCCTCCAGTCCCGGACCGCCACCGCCTTGGAGATGACGTCGCCGCAGCCGCTGGCCGTGAACCTGTAGGGGGACTCGGCGATGATGCGGGAGTCAGCGACGACGGCTATGGGCGCCCGCGCCCTCACGGAGTAGGGCCGCCCCAGGCCCTTGACGGAGGCGGAGGAGCTCGCTATGCCGTCGTGAGACGCGGTGGTCGGGACGCTGATGAAGAACATCCCGTTCCTCGCGGCGCTGAGCTTGGCGACATCGATGGTCCTCCCGCCTCCCACGCCCACCACGGCGTTCGCCCCCATCGCCGCGGCCTCTCCCCTCACCCTCTCCACGGTCCCCAGGTCAGCCTCGCTCACGTAGGTCGCCTCCGCCCGGAGGCCCCCCTCCCCCAGGATCTCCAGCGCCCGCGCCCCGGCTATCTTGTAGGTCTTCCTCCCCGTTACGACGAGCGCCCTCTCGATCCCGAGCTCTCGGCAGATCTCACCCAGGGATTCGAGGACGCCTCTGCCGACGAGCACGATCCGCGGCAGATCTATCCGGTGTATCTCGTTCACCGCTGCACCAGCTTAATATCCAGATGTCGCACGGTTAAAATAAGATTTCTTCCCCGTCTCTGAACCTCACAAACTTTTTTGAGGTATTCTTGTATGTCTGTTGGTTAGTCTGAGAAAGGTTTTTTAGCGAATACCTTTTTATGTTACCTGATCTTCCTTCTTAGGATTACTCTCAGATTACATCTTGATTTGAGGCGTTGGAGATGCGGAACCCCATAGGAGAGCTCAAGGGAACCACGACCATCGGGGTCGTCTGCAGGGACGGCGTGATCCTAGCCACCGACACGAGGGCCACCATGGGCACGTACGTGGCCAGCAAGCACGCTAAGAAGGTCTTCAGGATCACGGATCGCCTCGCGATGACGGTGGCCGGCGGCGTGGCCGTTGCGCAGCGGGTCGTCGACATCCTCAGGATCAACGCCCGGCTCTTCGAGCTGGACAAGGGGCGGCCCATGCCCGTCGCCGCGGCCGCCAGGCTCGTCTCCAACGTCCTCTTCGCGAACCGTGAGGTGGGTATGCCGCTGCCCCTCCAGGCGCTGGTTGGAGGGTTTGACGAGTCAGGCCCCCATGTTTTCGCCCTCGACCCCCTCGGGAGCCTGACTGAGGAGAAGGTGGTCTCAACGGGGTCCGGCTCCCCCATCGCGTACGGCGTCCTCGAGGACCAGTACCGGGAGGACCGACCCGTGGATGAGATGCTTCCCATAGTGGTGAGGGCCGTCGACTCCGCCATGAAGCGGGACGTCGCCAGCGGGGACAGCTTCGACGTCGCCGTGGTGACGGAGGACGGCTTCAGGGAGCTCTCCCCCGAGGAGAAGCGCGCGCTACTGAGCTAGATGGACTAGATCCCGATGCAGAAGTCCCAGGGCCTTTCCTACGCCGAGATCAGGAGTTCGATACTGCAGAACATCCCGCAGGAGATAGGCATAACTAGGATCGAGTTCGAGGGGCCGCGCCTCGCCATCTACACCAAGCGGCCTGAGAAGTTGCTGGAGCAGAGCCACATCGTGGCCTCGATAGCAGGGACCATCAAGAAGCGGATCGTCGTCCGCTCGGACCCGTCGGTGAGGACGACGGAGAGGGAGGCAGAGCGGGCCATAAAGGAGATCCTGCCCGAGGAGGCGGGTCTCGTCCAGACCTACTTCGACCCCACCCTCGGGGAGGTGGTGCTGGAGGTCCTGAAGCCCGGCGTCGCCATTGGCAAAGGCGGCTCAAACCTTCTGGAGATCGTGAGGAGGACGCGGTGGAGCCCCAACGTCGTGAGGTCCCCCCCGATCCCCTCCATGACCATCAAGCAGATCCAGGGCTACCTCTACTCCAAGAGCAAGGAGCGGGAGCGGTTCCTCCGGGAGACCGGCGAGTCCATCTTCAGGCCGATGTACAGCCCCTCGGGGGATGTCCGCATCACCACCCTCGGCGGCAGCAGGCAGGTCGGCCGATCCGCCATCCTGATCCGGACGAGGGAGAGCAGCATCCTCCTCGACTGCGGCATCAACCCGGGCACGAGCAAGCCCCTGGGCGCCTTCCCCCGCCTCGACGTCGAGGAGTTCGATCTGAGGCGTCTCGACGCCGTCGTCATCACCCACGCGCACCTCGACCACTGCGGCTTCCTCCCCTACCTCTACAAGTACGGCTACGACGGCCCGGTCTACTGCTCCCAGCCGACCGCGAGCCTGATGGTGCTGCTGCAGGGCGACTACCTCGACGTGATGAGCAAGGAGGGGCGGGTGGCGCCCTACGGGCCGGAGGACATCCGCGAGGTCATCATCCACACGATACCCCTCGTCTACGGGGAGGTGACGGACGTGTCGCCGGACATCCGGCTGACGCTGCACAACGCGGGGCACATCCTCGGCTCCTCCATCGTCCACCTCCACATCGGGAAGGGACTACACAACATCGTCTACACCGGCGACTTCAAGTTCGGCTACACCCAGCTGCTCCAGCCCGCCGCCCACCAGTTCCCCCGGGTCGAAACCCTCATCATGGAGAGCACCTACGGCGGGCCCAAGGATGTCACCGCGCCGCGCATGGAGACGGAGGCGGAGTTCGTCAAGATCGCGAACAGCATCCTGAAGAGGGGGAAGGTTCTGATCCCCGTGCCGGCCGTGGGCCGGGCGCAGGAGATCATGATGGTCATCAACAAGTATATGGAGCGCGGCGACCTCGTCGAGGTTCCCGTCTACATCGAGGGGATGATCTCCGAGGCTACGGGGATCCACACGGCCTACCCGGGCTACCTGTCCAACGGGATCAGGGACCAGATCCTCCGGGAGGGGCGGAACCCCTTCGAGTCGGACTACTTCACGGTGGTGAAGCAGGCGGACAGCAGGGACGAGATCGCCGAGGGCGGCCCGTGCATCATCATCGCGACGGCGGGGATGATGGAGGGGGGCCCGGTCATCGAGTACTTCAAGCGGCTGGCGCCCTGGGAGGAGAACAGCCTGATTTTCGTCAGCTACCAGGTGGCGGGAACCCTCGGCAACAGGCTCCAGTCCGGGCTGAGGTCCGTGCAGACGTTCAACAGCAACGGGAAGATGGAGGTGATCAACGTGCGGATGAGCGTCCACACCGTCGAGGGCTTCTCGGGCCACTCGGACAGGCGCCAGCTGCTGAACTACGTCCGGAAGATGAGGCCGACGCCGCGCAGGGTGTTCCTCGTCCACGGCGAGGAGTCGAAGTGCGAGAACCTGGCGAGAACAATATCCCGGTTCCGCGGGGTGCAGGCCCTGGCGCCGGGCCTCCTGGAGACCTTCAAGCTGGCGTAGCGCTAGCCTTCCTCTCCCCCTTGGCCACGCCAGATCTTCACCGTCTTCGGCGTGAGGATAACCCGCTCCTCGCCGAGGCGGGCGATGTCGCCGCTGATGAGGGCGGCGTACTCGTTGAGCTCGTTGATGGCCCGCTTCACGTCCTCGATGTTGTGCTTCGCCAGGGGGGCGACGTTGGTGATGACGATGTTTCCCGCCCTGACCTCAGATTTAATAACGTCCACATCCTCATAGGCCCTGAGGGGTATGGCCTTGATGTATGTGTCTCCGGGGGCTTCCGCCTCGGTTCCCTTACGGCCGATAATCTTATCGATCACGCTTCTCACTGAGGTTCCACCCGTGGATAGCCCCCGTCCGGTCTGGGGCGGTGGGGCATCTACTGAAAGTGTGCTACCCTCACCTTATTAGTTTTATCGGTCAAGGGGCGGCGAACGGGAGGCGATTCGATGCCGAAACTCCATAAGAGGCGCGTGATGCGGCGGAAAGACGCCAGGGGACTGCTGGGAGAGGCCGCGCCCCTTCTGGGCGGCGTCAAGCCCGCCACCGTCGAGCAGGCTGAACTCAACGGAATCCAGGTCTACCTCCTCGACGGGTCGATCCTGCTGGCGCGGCGGGAGGGCGTCCTATTTCCGACGCTGACGTCTCCCGGCCTGGAGCGGCTGCCCACGGTGACGGTGGATATGGGCGCCGTCCCGTACATCTGCAACGGGGCGGACGTGATGGCCCCCGGCGTCGTCGAGGTCAGGGGCGACTTCGAGGCGGGCAGCCTCGTCGTCGTCAGGGATACGCGGCACGGGAAGCCCCTCGCCGTGGGGAGGGCGATGAAGTCATCCGCGGAGATGAAGACGGCGAAGAGCGGCAAGGTTGTCGAGGCGCTCCACTATGTAGGGGATAAGCTCTGGAAGAGCCTGGGCTGAGAGCCGGAGCCGCCATCCTGCGGGGGTCCGGAGTTCCCGGTTTGGGCTCGGCGAATCCGAGTTCGTATCTAAGGATCAGGGGAGGTACCATGCAGCGAGTATCAGGGCGAACAGTATGAAGGTTGCGAAGAGGGTGAGCATCGACGCCGTGAATAAGGTCCACCAGACGCCGAAGCGCTCGCTGTTCCTCCTGTAGCTCTGGGCGAAGTCGCGGAGGCCCTCTCGGACTCTTTCGAGGAGGTTCTTGCTCATGTCGGCCGCTGCCCTGTTATCCGAACTATCTAAGGGCCTTTCCGCATAAAATTTATCTGGTGGACCGGCTTTTGTTGTGGAGACTGTTAGGGATGAGTTGTATGGGTATGCTCGATGACATCCGCATTCTGGATTTCAGTCACGTCTACTTCGGCCCCTACGCCACCATGATCCTGGCGGACATGGGCGCCGAGGTCATCAAGATCGAGCCGCCGTGGGGGGAGGTCGCCCGTATGTATCCTCCCTTGTTCGGCGGCATGAGCAGCGTCTTCCTCTACCTCGACCGGAACAAGAAGGGGATGACCCTCAACCTGAAGCACCCGAAGGCGCGGGAGATCGCCCTCCAGCTGGCGGAGAGGAGCGATGTCGTCGTCGAGAACTGCAAGAGGGGCACCATGGAGAAGCTCGGCCTCGGATACGACGACGTCAGGGGGGTGAAGCCCGACATCATCTACGCCTCCCTGAGCGGCTTCGGCCTGGACGGCCCCTACATGCGGCGGCCCAGCTTCGCCCCCATCGCCTCCGCCATGTGCGGCTGGTACAGGCTGACGGGCGACATCGTCGACCCGGAGGGGCCGCCCATCCGGCCGGCGGAGTGGCACGGCGACCTCGACCCCGCCCTCTGGGCCACCATCGCCATCCTCGGCGCCATCCGCCACAGGGACCGGACGGGCGAGGGGCAGCTCATCGACGTTGCTCAGCTTGACTGCATGATCGCGCAGACGGGGGTCTCCATCACCAGGTACACCATGAGCGGGGAGCTCCCCTGGCAGGGCCGGAAGAAGTATATGGGCCTCAGCACCTTCGGCATGTTCGAGGCGGCGGACGGCTGGGTCTACATCGCCGCCGACCCTCAGATGCGGGACCGGCTCCTCAGGGCCATGGGCCTGGAGAAGCTGGAGACGGTGGAGGAGCTGAAGGAGTGGGTCGCGGCCCGGAAGGTGGAGGAGATTGTCGAGGCCCTCGCCGCCGAGTCCGTCCCCGTGGCGCCCATCCTCCAGATCGACCAGACCCTAGAGGACCCCCACGTGAAGGCCAGGGGCATCATCACGTCCATAGAGCACCCGACCGCAGGAACCGTCAGGTCGCCGGGCTTCCCCGTCAAGCTGAGCAAGACTCCGGGGACCGTCAGGATGCCCGCGCCCCTGCTGGGGCAGCACAACGAGGAGGTCCTCACCCAGCTCCTCGGCTACAGCAAGGAGGAGGTCGAGGCGCTGAGGAAGGAGGGCGTAATCACCTAGCCTTTCTAAACCATTAAAAGCTCGGCAGCCCCTAGTTGACGCGGGGTCGCCATGCCCGATTTCGCCGAGCAGCGGAGGCGGATGGTTCAGCGCTATCGACGATCCGGCTACATCAAGACCGAGGCGATGGCCAGGGCCATGCTCCGGGTCCCCCGGGAGGAGTTCATGGACTCAGCGTACATCGACTACGCCTACAGCGACCAGCCCTTCCCCATCCCCGGCGACGGCCGCCAGACCATCTCCGCCCCCTACATGTACCCCGTGTTCTACGAGCCGCTGGAGCTGAAGCGAGGGGACAGGGTCCTGGAGATCGGGGCCGGCTCAGGGTATGGGGCCGCCCTCGCTTGGGAGCTCGTCGGCCCGGAGGGCCTCGTCGTCGCCATCGAGATCAACCCCACCACGTACCGGTTCGCCGAGACCAACCTCCGGCGTACGGGGTACGACGACGTCCTGCTGGTGCTCGGCGACGGCTCCCTCGGATACCCTGAGAAGGCGCCGTACGACGCCATCTGCGTCACCGCCGCATGCCCCGAGATCCCCCGCCCCCTCATCGAGCAGCTCGGGGCGCCAGGGAGGCTGATGGCGCCGGTGGGCAGCACCTCAAGCCTCCTGGGGCAGGACCTCGTGCTCCTGGAGAAGGACGGTGAGGGCCGCACCAGGCGCAGGGTGCTCATGAAGGTGGCCTACGTCCCCCTCATAGGGAAGTACGGCTGGACCAGGAGATAGGGGCAGCGC
>QMXQ01000019.1 GCA_003662205.1 Candidatus Bathyarchaeota archaeon | reverse complement strand
AGCGCCGACGGGTGCAGCGTAATGTCGAGGGCGGTCCCGTTCGCCGTCAGTAGCTGGTTCACCTTGGTCGTGGATTTGAGGACGGCGAAGGGCCCCTTCATGTCCCTTCCGGGGCAGGGCGAGAAGTTGGGGGAGATCCCCTCCCCTGCCTTTCTGCCGTCGGGCGTCGCGCCCGTCACGAGGCCGTGGCCGATGTACTCGCCGTAGGAGAAGAGGCCCAGGATGTACTCGCCTCCCCTCGGGTTCCTGTGCTTCTGCACCTCCCGGGCCGTGTGCTCGACGATCTCGGCGGCGAGGCTGTCGACATAGTCGTCGTCGTTGCCGAACTTGGGGGCCCTGTTCAGGAGCATGAGGCGGAGCCGCTCCCTGCCCTCGAAGTTGCTGTGGAGGGCATCGAGGAGCTCCCGCTTCCCGATCCGTCCCTCCTCAAAGACGAGTTTCTTCACGGCGGCCAGGGCGTCCGCGGTGTCGGCGACGCCGGAGGCGCAGACCGCGGCGGAGTTGTAGATGGCCCCGCCCTCGGTCAGATCCATCATCTTCTCGATGCAGCCCTCAACGGTGGCGGAGACGAAGGGGCTGGGCGATATCCATGGGACGGCGGACTGGAGGAGGTTGGCGTTGGCGACAGCCATCTCCACGGCGACGCTGATCTCCTCCTTCACCGCCTCCATGAGGTCGTCGAAGGCGTCGTACTCCTCCAGGCGCTCCAGGGCCCACTCCAGACATTTGAGGAGCTTGACCCTCGCCTCGAAGCACCAGGGGTTCGACTTCCCCTGGACGAGTATCTCGGAGCAGCCGTCGTTGGTGTAGTCCCTGGCGTCCTCCAGGGGCACGCCGACGTTCAGCAGCGCCGGTATGATGGCCTCGTCGTTGTAGACGCCGGGCTGATACCGCCCGGACTTGATGATCTCGCAGGCCCTCCTCAGGAAGCTGTCGGGCGTCCCCCTGTGCACCCTTATCGACCACTTGGGGTCGATGAGGCCCAGCCGCTCCGTGGCGTCCATGCACATGTACGACAGCATGTTCGTCGTGTCTCTGCCGTCCCGGGTCAGGCCGCCCAGGATCATGTTCTGCAGGTTGTCCATGGTCACGTCCGTCAGCATGTTGTATTTGATCCAGAGGCACTCCAGCAGCTCCCGCGCCGCCTCCCTCGTCAGCCTGCCCTCCCGGAGGTCCCGCTCAAGGAAGGGGTACATGTACTGGTCGAAGCGCCCGAGCTGCCGGGCCCCCTGCGTGTGGCAGATGAGGTGGGTGAACCAGTGGAGCTGGAGCGCCTCCCAGAAGGTCCTGGGCGACCCCTCGGCCGCCCTCAGGCAGACCCGGGATATCTCTGTGAGCTCTTGCCGCCGGCGCTGGTCGGCCTCACTCTCGGCCATCTCTCCCGCCAGGTCGGCGTACCTCCGCGCGAAGGCCCGCGCGCCGTCGAGGGCGATGATGACGGAACGAAGGAAGACCGCCCTCTTCCTCCCAAGCTCCGTTGACTCGTCGAGGTCGGCAAGCCTCTTCTCCGCCATCTCCCTGAGGCCGCTCCAGCCGAGGGCTACGACCCGGGCGTGGCCGGCCTGAAGGTGGCCCGGGTTGCTATTCTCGTCCAGGCCGAACCTCCGTGCCTCCGCCCTCTCCTCCGCCGTCGCGTAGTGGGGAAACAGAGCGTACCTCGATCCCCCTGTGCTAGGCTGGGAGCCGATGATGACGGGATCGTAGGGCTCGTCGGAGAGACCCGCGGCGATCTTCCTCCGGGCCCCCTCGATGTAGCCCTCTCCGGAGACACTCTCCTGGAGGACGCCCCTGAGGTAGCCGCCCTCGCCGTCGGGGATGGGCTCCTCCCGGAAGGGAATGCCGACGATGAGCTCCCCGGGATAGATGTGGATGGGGACCTCCCTCAGCAGTAGGGTAAGAGCTCTCGCCTTCCTGATGGGCAGGGGCTCCCGCTCGGCATCGGGGTCCGTCAGCACCGTTGACCTCGCCTCGGTCCGAGGTGAGATGCGGACCACCCGCTCAAGATTCCTCTTCAGCAACTCGATACGGTTCATCCCGATCATCTAGTCCACGCCCTCCATGATCACCTTCAATCCCCTCGCCTCAAGCGCACCCCTGATCCATTCCAGCGTTTCCACCGATGGGGGCTGGAGATGGGGCAGCGGGTATTCTCGTCCCAGCGCCGCGTATTTCGGAACCCCCAGCCGGTGGTAGGGGAGAAGCTCGACGGCCTCGATGTTCAAGTCTCCCAGGAAGCGCCCCATGGCGTCGATGTTGTCCGCGGAGTCATTGTATCCGGATATCACGGGGACGCGCACGACGAGAGTCGGCGCTCCGCGCCGCGCTATCCTCCTGAGGTTGGAGAAGATCAGGGTATTGGAGACGCCGGTCAGCTCCTCGTGGACGGCGGGGTCCATGTGCTTCAGGTCGTAGAGCACCAGATCGACGTCGTCGAGAAGCCCTCTCAAAATCTCCCACTCGACGTGGCCGCAGGTGTCCAGCGCGGTGTGATAGCCCCGCCCCCTCAGCGCCCGCAGCAGCGCCGATGCGAACCGGGGCTGGGCCGCGGGCTCGCCCCCGGAGAGGGTCACGCCTCCCCCCGACGTCTCATAGAGGAGGTCATCCTTCTCCACCTCCCGGAGGATGTCCCCGACGGAGACGTAGTCGCCGATCTTCACCAGGGCCCCGGCGTAGCAGGCCTCTGCGCACCTCCCGCATCGGCTGCACAGCTCCCGCCGGATCTTCTCCGGTCCCATCGTCTGGGCGCCCGTGGGGCAGGCCTCGACGCAGGCGCCGCATCCGATGCAGAGGTCAAGGTGGAACGCGATCTCCACGCGGGGGCTCTGGGACTCGGGGCTGTGGCACCACCTACACCTGAGGGGGCAGCCCTTCAGGAAGACTGTGGTCCTTATCCCGGGGCCGTCGTGGACGGCGAAGTGCTTTACATCAAATATGAGACCGGTAACCCCGCTCATGACGACCGCAACACTGGCGTCTTACGTATATCGTAGCCTGTGTTCAGAGATAAACCTATGGAGCTGCCTCGCTGCGCTCCAGCTTGAGATCGCTGAGAGACGGGCAACCGCCTAGAGAGGTGTAACACGGGCTAGAGACCCTAGAGCGGTTCAGAAACGCCCTCCGGATCAAACGGTGTGGGGAGTTTAGCTCCTGATTCGGAAGCATTATTATTTGGATTGAGTAATACTAAACCGGCTTGACCCGCGGCTCTCGACGGCGCATCTTCGCCGATGAACGCTCCCCGTGGCTCCTTCTTCTGTTCGTCGCCCTAGGCCCGGCCACCATATGGGCGGGGGAGCTCGTCCACGAAGTTCTGGGCCACTGCCTATTCATATACCTCCTCGGAGGGGGGGTGACGGAGATCTTCGTCTCGCCTCTGGCGCCTTACATCCCATCCAAGCTGGTATGGGAGGCATCCGGCATCCCGGTGTTCCAACAGGCTCTCATCGCGTCGGCGGGTATCGCGACGAGCCTCACCTTCTCATTCGCCGTCCAGTTCGTCTCGTCCAGACGAGACCTCGGATGCGGGCTTCGAATAGCCCTGTTCTGGCTCTCCTTCTGGACGTTCATAAACACCGTCGCCTACATGATCATCGGGATGGTTCTGCCCTACGGCGACATCGAGATACTGATGGCGCTGGGGGTTATCTCGAACTCGCAACTGGGTCTGATGGGTATGGCTTTGGTGCTGCCGGGTGTCTACCTGATCTCGAGGCGGCTAGCAGTTATCATGTCCGAGGTCTTCGCCCCAGAGAAGGTGGAGTCGTTCACGATGATGTTCTGGATCCTCCTGCCCCTGCCGCTCATCGCCGCTGAGCTGATGCGATCGCCGACGCATCCGCCGCCCCTGATAGGAGGATCGATCCTGGTCCTTCTCCTTCCCGCGACCTATTTCCTCGTCTCCCACGGCATCTCACTGATCTCGTGGTACGACCCGAGGGAGCAACAGATGCGGCTGAAAGCCCTCGATCAGGGGCTCTGATTCAAGCCTTCGAGGATCTTGTCGCCGAAGAGCTCCGCCAGCCGCCTGCACCTATCCAGCTCCTCCTGGCTCTCGGCAGCCACCTCCATGTCAAGGCTGCCGAGGTAAGGGGCGCATCTCAGCTCAGCCGTGAGGACGCCGTCCCTCTCCTGGGCGAAGAGCTCGATGCCCGTTCTTCTCATTAGGATGAATCCTCCGATCAGCGACAAGAGAGCCGTGGTTAGCTGCGATGTCCGCTTTTTGTTGACGGCGACTATGTGGAACCCGTCTCCTAGCTGCTCCTCGTGGATGATGACGAAGTTGACATCCTGCAGCAGCTCTTTGAAGAAGGAATACAGCTCCTCGTGATCCCCTTGGAGACGGAGGTTTCTGGCCGCCATTCAGGATCCTCTCAGCGTTCGAGTTATATAAAGCGCATGCGATAGTAGAGAGGGTTGTGGTCATGGTCGTTATAGACGGGCACACCCATTTCGCGGGTCCAGGGAAGGGCCTGCCGCCCTGCAGCGTGGAGGAGTTCCTGTCAGTGATGGATGAGAACGGCATCGACGCCGTCGTCACGACGCCTCCCTACTCCTCCATCGGCGCGGACAGAACCTACGACGACGCTAACGCATTCCTCGCCGACGCCATGGAGAGGGCGCCCGACCGGATCCTGGGCTTCATAAGGGTGAACCCGCACCTGCAGGAGCACGCCCTCAAGAGCATCGAGGAGGGGGTCAGACATCAGGGGTTCCGGGGGGTGAAGCTCCATCCCCGGAATGAGGCCTTCGCCATCAACAGCGAGGAGCTCGCCTTTCCCATCGCCGAGCTCGCAGCCCGGCTGAGGGTTCCGCTCCTCATCCACACGGGGGAGCCGGATACGTATGGGTTCGCTCAGCCAACCCTGGTGGGCGGGCTCGCCGACGCGTTCCCAGAAGTGACGCTCATCCTGGGGCATATGGGTAAGCGACTGTTCGAGGACGCCATCCTAGTCGCCAAGTGGTTCGAGAACATCGTCCTAGAGACCTCCTTCCGAAGTCCCCGGGAGATCGCGCGGGCAGTCAACCGCGTCGGCGCCGAGAGAGTCGTCTACGGCTCCGATATGCCCTTCGGGATCCCTGAGATCGAGATGATGAAGATAAGGCTGTGCGAGATCTCCGGCGAAGCGAAGGAGAAGGTTCTGGGAGAGAATATGGCCCGAATTCTGAGGCTGAAGGAGGGAGAGTCGTGAGGGTCATCGATGGGCATGTGTTCCTCGGCGAGACCATATACGTTAGCCAGGGACCGGAGGACCTCATCGCGAAGATGAACCAGGTGGGGATCGAGGTCTCGGTCATCGTCGCGCCTCCTCCGGGCCCCTTCTACGAGGAGGCTAACAAGGTCGTGCGTGAGGCGGTTCAGAGATACCCGGGGAGATTAGCAGCCCTCTACAGGGTTAACCCGCATCTGGAGGGAGAAGTGGAGCGGACGAGGGAGGCGCTGGAGGAGAGGGTTTTCGTCGGTTTGCACTTGGATCCGACCAACGACGGGTATGGGGTGGGAAGCCAAGTTGTAGAGCCAGTGATAAAGGTGGCCGGGGAGATGGGGGTGCCGGTGTACGTCCACTCAGGTGACTCCATCTTCTGCCCGCCGGAGGCGGTAGCCGATCTCGCATCCAAGTTCGTGAACGTGAACTTCATCACGCCTATGAGTCGCCGGGCGCCCCGAGCCGTTCAAGACCGCGGCAACCTCTACCTGACGACACGCCCCTTCCCTACCCTGGCGTTTCAGAGGGGGTACGCGGAGAACCTCGATCCGAGTAGGCTCATCTTCGCCACCGATTCGCCCCTTGGGAGCCCTGAGATCGAGATGAGGCGGGTGGAACTCGCCGGCCTAGACGCCGATGTAAAGGAGAAGGTCCTCGGAGGCAACCTCCAACGCATTATGGGCTTGTAGAGGCGTATCTGGGCGTCGCTGGACTTCGGAAAAAAGAGGAGGGTTATTCGTATTTCATATCCTCGATGAGGGCTTCGATGATACGCTGGTTGACAATGGGGATGATCTTGTCGGCGAGTTCTGCTGAGGCTAGGGTCGGGTCTCCGATGCCTCCGGTGATGTAGTTGTCCTCGAAGTAGGCGGCGGCTGTAAACCGCGTCGGCTGGCGTTCTCCCCTCTCCCGGTGGAACCGCTGCTCCTGCTTCCTCATCTTCTCCCTCACGACGAGGTCCGGCCGGAACTTCAGGATCATGCTCGTCTCATAGAACCCAGAGTGGCCGTAGGGGACGCCGGGCGCCCACTCCCTGATCAGGTCGTTTGCAAATCCGCTCCACTGGACGAAGTAGACCTTGAGCCCGATCTCCCGTTCGATGATGAGGCGGGCCATCTGTATAGGCGCGACGTTCCCGCCGTGGAAGTTCACGATGAGGAGCCGCTTCCCCCCGTGCTGCTTCACGCTCCAAGCGATCTCCTTCAGCACCCTCACGTAGGTCTCTTCGCTGAGGGTTATCGTGCCCGGGAAATGGATGTGATGATTCGACTGGCCGTAGTAGAGGGTCGGGAGCATCACCATCCTGAGATCGCCCGAGTGGGTGACGAGGTACTTGGTCAGCTCCTCCGCCCTGATGCTGTCCGTCGACAGAGGCAGGTGGATGGAGTGCTGCTCTATGCTCCCCGTCGGCAGGACGATGAAGTCCGCCTCCTTGAAGGCCTCTCCGGCCTCCTCGTAGGTCATCTCCCAGAGGAACACCTTGCCTGTCATGGTCAGAACCTAATGTGTCCTCAGGGTCTAAATATCTTCGGAAAGAAGGCGGGCACCTCGGCTCAGAGATGGATGCTGTGCTCGAGCTGGTGGCACGCGACGACGTGGTCCCGCTCCACCTCCACGAGGCCCGGCGTCTCCCGCTTGCAGATCTCCTTGGCGTAGGGGCACCGGGGGTGGAACCGGCAGCCCGACGGAGGCTCGATGGGGGTCGGGACCTCGCCCGTGATCATCACCTTCGTCCTCTCTGCTGTGGGGTCGGGGACGGGAACCGCCGCCATCAGGGCCTGCGTGTAGGGGTGCCGCGGCGTCTCGATGATCCTGTCTATGTCTCCCATCTCCACGATCTTGCCGAGGTACATGATCCCGATGCGGTCGCACATGTGGCGCGCCACCGCCAGGTCGTGGGTGATGAAGAGGTAGGAGATCTCCGACTCCTCCTTCCACTTGAGCATCAGCTTGAGGATGGAGGCCCTGATGGAGACGTCGAGCATGGAGACGGGCTCATCTGCGACGATGAACTCGGGGTTGAGGACGAGGGCCCTGGCGATGCAGACCCGCTGGCGCTGCCCCCCGCTCAGCTCGTGGGGATACCGGAAGATGAACTCCTCAGGCGGCGTGAGCTCCACCATCTCCAGGGCCGAGGCGACCAACTCCTCCTTCTCGGAGGTGGACCCTGCCAACTCGTGGATATCGATGCCCTCGGAGATGATGTCGAAGACGTTCATCCTCGGATTCAGCGACTCGTAGGGGTCCTGGTATATGATCTGCATCCGCCGCCTGAAGGGCTTCAGCTCCTGTGGAGGGAGGTTGAAGATCTCGGTCCCGTCGAAGATGACCTCCCCCGCCGTGGGCTCTATGAGCTTCAGTATGGTCTTCCCCGTCGTGGTCTTCCCGCATCCGCTCTCTCCGGCCAAGCCGAAGATCTCCCCCGGCATCACGTGGAAGGAGACATCGTCCACGGCCTTGACCCACATCTGCCTACGCGACAGGAGACTCCGGAAGAAGCCCCCCCTGACGGGGAAGTATTTCCTCAGGTTCCTGACCTCTAGAAGCGGCTCCATCATCTAGCCTCCCTCACACAGCCAGCAGGCCGCGAGATGACCCGGCTCCACCTCCACGAGGGGGGGCTCCTCCCGGCTGCAGATGTCCATGGCGTGGGGGCACCGGGGGTGGAACCGACAGCCCGGCGGCGGCTGCAGCAGGTTTGGCGGGCTACCCGGGATGGACTCCATCTCCTTCCTAGCGCCCCTGATGCTGGGGAAGGAGCCGACGAGGCCCTGGGTGTAGGGGTGGAGAGGCCTCTTGAAGATGTCGATGACGGTCCCCCTCTCCACCAGCTTCCCCGCGTACATGATGGCGGCGCCGTCGCAGGTCTCGGCGATGACCGAGAGGTCGTGGGTGATGAGCATCATGGTGAGGCCGAGCTTGCGCCGCAGATCGTTTATGACGTGGAGCACCTGGGCCTGGACGATGACGTCGAGGGCTGTGATGGGCTCGTCGGCGATGATGAACTCGGGGTTGTTCGCGAGGGCCATCGCGATCATGACCCGCTGGCGCATTCCTCCGCTGAGCTCGTGGGGGTAGCTTGACGCCCTCTCCGGGTCCACCCCGACTAGGCCGAGGAGCTCCCTCGCCCTCCCGCGGGCCTCATCCTCCTCCACCTCCTCGTGGCAAAGGATCGCCTCCGCGATCTGGTCGCCGACTCGGTAGACGGGGGTCAGGGCGTTCATCGCCCCCTGGAAGACCATCGACATCCGCTTCCACCGGTACTCCTTTCGGTAGGTCTCGGAGTCGAGCTTCGTTATGTCGGTGCTGTCGAAGAAGACGCTCCCGCCGACGATGCGGCCGTTGTCGGGGAGCAGCCGGATGACGGAGAGCGCCAGCGTCGTCTTGCCGCAGCCCGACTCCCCCGCCAGGCCGAGGGCCTCCCCCTTCTCAACGTCCAAGGTGACGCCGTCGACGGCCTTCACGTCGCCCCTAAGGGTCTTGTAGTAGGTCTTGAGGTGGTCGATGTGTAGCAGTGGCATCTCAGCGCCTCCTCCTCAGCCTCGGGTTCACTATCTCCTCCACGGCCTGCCCAACGAGCATCAGTCCCAGCACGACCAAGGCTATGCAGAGCCCCGGCGGGATGATCCAGTTCCACATGGGGTTGCCGTTGGCGCCCCACCATCCGCCCGCCGTCTGAGCGTAGTGGAGCATCATCCCCCAGCTCTTCGCCGTCGGATCGCCGAGGCCGAGGAACGCGAGGCCGGCCTCCGCCATCATGGCTCCCACCGCCTGGTATATGACGGAGGAGAGGATGAGGGGTGCCGTGTTAGGGAGGATGTGCTTCGCCATGATGTGGCCGCCGCTGGCTCCGAGGGCCCGGGCGGCCTCGACGAAGGTTCGTTCTTTGAGGGAGAGGGTCACAGCTCGCACCATCCTCGCGAGGCCGCCCCATCCGACAACGCTAAGCGCGAGGATCATGACGTAAAAGTTGTGGCGCCCCATGATGGCCGCGATCAAGATCATCAGGGGGATGCTCGGCAGGACGAGGATGATGTCGGCGAACCTCATGAGGACCTCGTCCACCAGGCCGCCTGTGTAGCCGGCCACCACGCCCACCGTTGTGCCTATGAACATCACCACCAGCGCTACGGTAAAGCCTATGGATAGGGAGACCCGCGCCCCCCAGATGAGCTCGGAGAAGATGTCCTGACCCATGTCGTTCGTTCCCAGCAGGTATACGCCCCCAGGGGGGAGGAGTGAGCGGTCGATGCGCTCATAGGGGTTGAAGGGCGCGATGAAGGGCGCGAAGATCGCCATGGAGATGAAGAACAGGACGATGACGAGGCCGATGACGCCCGCCCTGTTGTGCCTGAATATGAAGGCGGATGAGACCAGCCTGTTCCTCCAGTCGGTTAGACGTCTCTTCAGGGCCATGTGTTCACCTCCTAGTATCTCACCCTCGGGTCGAGATGGCTGTAGAGTATGTCGGCGACTAGGTTCGCGATGAGAACGGTGATGGAGGTGATGAAGAAGGCCCCTTGGAGGAGGAAGAAGTCGCCCGAGGTTATCGCCTGGTAGATGAGGCGGCCGGTCCCCGGCAGGCTGAAGACGGTCTCCGTCAGGATGGCCCCGTTCACCATGAACCCGAACCTGAGGGCCGTCACCGTGACCATGGGGAGCAGGGAGGTGCGGACGGCGTGCCTGAACAGGACGGTCCGGTCGGAGAGACCCTTCGCCTTCGCCGTCGTTATGAAGTCCTCGCCCAGGACCTCCAACGTCTCGCCCCTCATGTAGAGGGTGTACATGCCGATCTGCCTGATGATCAGGGTCGCCAGCGGCAGCGTGAGGTGCCAGAGCAGGTCCTTCACCTGCTCGAACACGTTTGCGTACTCGATCCCCGAGGTCTTCACCCCGTATAGGGGGAACAGCCGGTAGTAGTAGCCGAAGACGAGGAGGAAGACCATCCCGAGCCAGAAGTGGGGGAGCGCCCTGACGAACAAGGAGATGTTCGTGCCGATGAGGTCGATCTTCTTCCCCCTGTTCCAGGCGGCGTAGGCCCCCAGAAACACGGCGCCTATCGTCGATATGACGATGGATGTGGTGAGCAGCATCAGCGTCCAGGGGAGCCTGACCATGATCACGTCAAAGACCGGCCTCCGGAAGGTCACAGAGTATCCGAACTCCCCCTGGAACATGGAGACCATGAAGTCTAGGTATTGCTGCCACAGGGGCTTGTCCAGGCCGAACCGGTGCCGGAGCCTCTCAACCGCCTCGGGCGGGATGCGGGGATCGCTCTCGATGAACTCCGCGAAGGGATCCGCCCCAGATCGTGCTAGAAAGAAGATGGCGGACATGACAACGAGGAAGGTGATAAAGAGAGATAGGGCCCGCTTGACGAGGTAGGCCTTCAACTCACCGCCTCCCAATATATCCCTATAAATTTCCTACACGTTTAATAGCTTTGCCAAAACAAACTCCTAAGACGTTTTGTACTTGATTTTAAAAAAATGGGGGGTTCAGCTCTTCTTCGAGATGAAGTATACCGCGATGACGGCGATGATGGCGAGGAGGACAACGACCCCTGTCACCGTCGTCCCGTAAAGCTCCCAGAACGAAGGTGGCGGAGGCGCCTCTGGTTCCACGATCTTGAAGGTAAGCGTGGTGATGGCGTCGTTGAAGCCGTCCTTTGTGTACTGCACCGAGAGCTCGTAGGAGCCCGTCGTCCATCCAGTGGTCTCGACGCTGGTCGAGTATACGCCTGTGGATACCTCGTCCAGTTTCACCGGCTCCGCCATGCCCTCGATGAGCAGCCTCGCGTCAACCCCGGAGAGGGGGTTACCGTCGTCGTCGGTCAGCTTCACTCGGAAGGTGATCGTCGCGTCCTTCTCGACCTCGGACGGGAACTCCTCAAGAACCACGTTGATGTCCTTGAGGACAGCCAGCTCCTTCAGGTAGACGCTCATCCAGCTCCACTGGTTATTCACACCGTCTTGGATCGGCTTGACCCAGCCGGCGAACCGGTCTGTCCTGTATACGCTGGGGAAGTTCCTGTGGTATAGGACGATGAGGGGGACCTCCTCGGCGAGGATCTCCTGCATCTGTTTGATGATCTCCGCCCGTTCATCCTGGTCTATTGTCACAGCCTGTCTCTCGGCGAGCTCGTCGAAGGTGGCGTTGAGGAAGTAGTAGTAGTTGGGGTTTGGCGTCTTGCTGGAGTGGAGGCGGAACCTCAATATGTCCGGAGAACCGACACCCAGCCCTGAGCCCAGCAGCCAGGTGTCCAGCTTGTGGGGCGAGTCCCACTCGGCTGTGATCTTGCTCCACGTCGTCGGCCAGTCGTTGTACTGGACCGTCGCCTTGATGTCGATCTCAGCCAGCCATTCCTGGATCATCTCCGCGGCCCTGACCCTCACCGGGTCGTAGATGGGCGGACCTATGTCGAACTCGATGTTAACCCTCTCGCCGGTGTCGGGGTCTATGTACTCGCGTATGCCGTCGCCGTCCGTGTCCGTCCAGCCCATGTCGTCGAGCATCTGGGCAGCCAGCGTGAGGTTGAACTCATAGCCGTAGACGCCGCATTTGGGGTCCTCGTTGAGCCACCAAGGCCACATCTCCGTGGGCGGGTAGACGCCGAACCTCCCGGGCCGCCCGTATCCGTAGAGGAGGCGGCTGACGATCTCGTCCTTGTCGACGCAGTGGGCCAGCACATGTCTGAACCGCTTATCCTTGAAGGGCATGATCATCGTGTTGAAGCCCCAGTGGTACATGGTGCCGCTCTTGTAGATGTGGACGCCTATGTTCGGGTCCGTGATCAAGCTCGGCAGCGCCTCCAGGGGTACCGTCCACGTGTGAACGTCGATCTCGCCAGCCTTGAGTGCCAGAAGCATCGCGTCGGGGCTGGTGATGATGGGCATGAGGAGCTTGTCGATGTAGGGTCTGCCCCGGGCGAAATTCTCGTTAGCCACGTACTCCGCTTCCACCGTCTCCGTGTAGTGGTCGAGGATGAAGGGACCATTCCCGACCTTCAGGACCTCGATAGGCGGTACATAGGTGAAGGGGTCGAAGTCAGGCTGGGTCACGATGGATTCCCAGATGTGCTTCGGAACGATTGGATAGGTGAGTATCTCGGAGATGAAATCAACGTAAACTTCTGTAAGATAGATTTTGCAGGTGTAGGTGTCCACAACCTCGACATGGTCCACGTAATCAGCTACCTCGGACCACCTAGGATAGCCTGCATCCTTTGCGTGTTCGAAGGTGAACTTTACGTCTTCCGCCGTGAAAGGCGTGCCGTCGTGCCATGTCGCGTTGTCTAGCAGCTCGATGGTCCAGACCTTCCCCGTGGAATCCACCTCGGCGCTCTTCGCGAGCCAAGGAACCGGGATGTTATCGGGGTCTAGCATGTAGAGAGGATCGTAGATGGGGTCTAGGAAGACGAAGCTCCATGTCGACGCCCTTAGGAAGACGCTCAGCTCCGACGGGTCCGATGGTAGGGGCGCTATGAGGGTGCCTCCATAGGGCTTGTAGGCAGGCTCAGCGGCGACAGCTGTCGAAACGGATGTTAGGAGTAGCGATGACGCCACTAGAAGCGTAAGTATAAGAAGCAATCTATTCTTGGTCATACAATTCACCGTTTGCCTGTTAGGATAATGATCTATTCACTATAAAAGAATAATTCTCATCGCCCCTGGGCCCCTCACCATCTACCCCAGAGGAATATCCCCCCCAGGGCGGAGGCGATCAGGTGGAAAGCGGTGAACAGCAGGTTCCCGAAGACGCGGTAAAGCGACAGGTATGTGAACCAGTCGGCGTATGAGCGCTCCTCGAAGACGCCGAAGAGGACGGGGGCGAGCAGGGTTATGGAGTTCAACACCGACACGAGGATCAGCATCGTCAGGATAGTCACCACGATCATCCTGGGGCTCTCAAACGCTCTGCTGATGACCAGACCCAAGATGACGGGCGCGATCACGAGGGGGATGAATCTCGATGCTCCGAGCACCACGTTGGCTAGGTACGCCGCGTTCAGCGCCACCGCGCCGCTGAGGGCGAGGATGACCGCGAACCGTTGATCGCTCAGAGGCAGCTCTTCTCACCGCCTGTCCTCAGGACAGTGCAGGTGTTATTTAATAATCTCGGGTAATTAAATCTACAGTCGGGGCTGATGATCTCTCGAAGGACAGCCGCGACGATTCTGATCGTGGCGACGGTTGTCTTGGGCGCGGCCAGCATCTGGATGACGGAAAGGTACCTCAACCTCTACAGGACGACGATGCAGACAGATGTAAAAATCGAGGTTCTGCAAGTCGATCTGGGACATTCACCCCCCTCCATCCATCTCGCTTTCACCATCACGAACCCGGTGAGCAGTCCCTTCGAGGTCTCCATCGTGGTTTATGAGATCGGCTTAAACGGGAAGTATCTGACACAAGGGATCATCAAAGATGCCTTCCAGGTGGGCAGGGATCAGAACGCCACCATCGAAAAAATCGTTGTGATTCCAGAGGCGCGCATGTTCACTATCCAAGAGGCCGAGGAGGAGGGACGATGGCTGTGGAGCGTCTCGGGATCGTTGCACGTAACCACATACGTCGGGGAGACGAGGATCAGGTTCAGATCCAGTATACCTTTCAAGCCTCTAGGTTCATAGAGGCGCGCTATGGGTTCAACGATGTGAACGACGACAATATATCCTCGCGTTGAGTAAAGCCTTTAAACCGACTGCTCAACTACGGAGAGAGGTAGCACGTTGATCCTTCCGGTTTACATCGTCTACGCGCTCATCATCTCCTTCGGCTCCGGGGCGCTCGGCGCCCTGCTGGGCCTGGGCGGAGGGGTGCTGCTGGTGCCCCTGCTGGTCTTCCTGCTCGGCGTGCCCATTCACCTCGCCTCGGGGGCGAGCATCATCGCCGTCGTCGCCACCTCCAGCGCCGCGGCGGCGACCTACGTGAGGAATGAACTCACGAACATGAGGCTGGGGATGTTCCTCGAGCTGGCCACGACCCTGGGGGCGGTCTCGGGCGCGTTCCTGACGTCGCTCGTCGGCGAGGACCTGCTCCGCGTCGTGTTCGGCGTCTCTCTGCTGTACGCCGCCGTGACCATGTTCCTGCAGCAGAGGAAGGGCGACGGAAGCTGGGTTCCCAAGCCGAACGATGGGCCGGCGGAGGCCCTCGGGCTTGGGGGACGGTACTTCGACGAGGCGCTGGGCGAGGAGGTCGTGT
>QMXQ01000018.1 GCA_003662205.1 Candidatus Bathyarchaeota archaeon | reverse complement strand
CATCTACTCCGGCGGCGGGGCGGCGCTGAAGGTGGCCCGGCAGGTGAAGGAGAGGATCAGGGAGTACGCCGCGAGGCTCCTGGACGCCTACCCCCACGCCCTGAAGATAAGGTGCGATGAGGAGCGGGGGCAGGGCGTCATCTACGTCGAGGGGGTGGAGGGGAAGGAGCTGACCTTCGAGGAGATCGCCTCCATAGCCCGACACAAGAACTGGCCCACCATCGCCTCGGTGGAGAGCTACCGCCAGCCCAGCTGCCCGCCCCACTTCACCGGCTACTTCGTGGAGGTGGAGGTGGACACCTGGACCGGCAAGGTGAGGCCGGTGAGGGTGGTGGCGGGGGCCGACATCGGGACCGTGATAAACCCCGACCTCGCGGCTGGCCAGGTGCACGGGGGCTTCGCTACGGGGTGGAGCATGACCACCCAGGAGGACACCCCCTACGACCCCGAGAGCGGCGACCTGATGAACCACGGCTACATAACCGACTACAAGGTCCCGACGAGCCGGGACATGCCGGAGCTGGAGGACTTCACCGTCTTCTTCGTGGACACCTACGAGCCGACGGGGCCCTTCGGCGCCAAGGGGATAGGGGAGGGCGCCCTAAACCCCGTCGCGGGGGCGGTGGCCAACGCCATCCACAACGCCCTCGGCGTCCGCTTCTACGAGCTG
This sequence comes from Candidatus Bathyarchaeota archaeon, assembly GCA_003662205.1. GTDB lineage: Archaea > Thermoproteota > Bathyarchaeia > TCS64 > TCS64 > B46-G15. Next base: position 14,237 of record QMXQ01000018.1, on the reverse strand, counting down.
CCCATCACGCCGAGCAGGATACTGGCGGCGCTGAAGGATAAGGAGGGATGCGGATGAGCATCAACAGGCAGAACACCCACATAATACCCACCCGGTTCGAGTACCACGCGCCGACGAGCCTCGACGAGGCCATCGAGCTGCTGACCGAGTACGGTGGAGACGCCCGCCTGCTGGCCGGCGGCACCGACCTGCTGGTCAAGATGAAGCAGAGGGTGGTAGAGCCGCGCCACCTCATCAACCTGAAGATGATAACAGGGCTGACGGGGATCGAGGAGAAAGCCGACGGCATCCACATAGGCGCAGCGACCAAGCTCAGGGCAATCGAGCGATCCCCGCTCATCAGGGAGAAGCTTCCCCTTCTCCACGAGGCCGTGAGGGCCATCGGCTCCGTCCAGATCAGGAACATGGCGACCCTCGGCGGGAACCTGTGCAACGCGTCGCCCGCCGCGGACTCCGCCATCGCCCTGATAGCCCTGGACGCCAGGGTCCAGGTGAAGGGGGCTGAAGGCGACCGTGTTATACCCCTTGACGGTTTCTTCGTCGGCCCCGGCAAAACCGTCCTGAGCCCCAGCGAGGTGCTGGTCGAGATCGTCGTGCCCCCCCAAGGGCGCAGCTCCGGCGCGTGCTTCATAAAGATCGGCAGGACGAGCCTGGACCTCGCCATGGTGAGCATAGCCGCAGCGGTAACCCTCGGGGATGAGGCGGTGGAGGACTGCAGGATCGCCCTGGGGGCCGTCGCTCCCACGCCGATAAGGGTGAGGGAGGTGGAGGCGTTCCTGCGGGGGAAGAGGCTGACGGACGAGGTTCTGGAAGAGGTTGCAGCGATGGTGTCCGCTGCCATCAGGCCGATAACGGACGTCAGGGCCACCGCCGAGTACCGGAGGACCGCGGCGGAGATGCTGACAAAGGACGCGCTGACGAGGGCGGCCGAGGAGGCGAGGAGGCGGCGAGGATGAGGATCGAGATCACCATCAACGGGCGGAAGCGGCAATTCGACGTGGAGCCGAACAAGCTCCTGCTGAACCTGCTCCGGGACGAGCTGTACCTGACGGGAACCAAGTACGGCTGCGGCATCGGCGAGTGCGGGGCCTGCACGGTCCTCCTGGACGGCGCGCCCGTCCTCGCCTGCCTGACCCTGGCGGTGGACGCCGACGGCAGGCGGGTGGACACCATCGAGGGGCTGGCGGAGGGGGAGAAGCTTGACCCCGTCCAGGAGGCCTTCCTGGAGGAGGGGGCGGTCCAGTGCGGCTTCTGCACCCCGGGCTTCATCATGACGACGAAGGCCCTGCTCGCGGAGAACCCCGATCCCTCGGAGGAGGAGATAAGGGAGTACCTCAAGGGGAACCTCTGCCGCTGCACCGGCTACGTCAACATCGTAAAGGCGGTGAAGAGGGCGGCCGAAAACCTGAGAAGGGTAAAATAGCCTGAAGGCGTGCGCGCCCGGTAGAGATGTGAGGAGTTTGAAGCTCGCCGCCGTAGTCCTCGCCGCAGGCAAGTCCGAGCGGATGGGGAGGAACAAGCTCCTCCTGGAGGTGGCGGGTCGCCCCCTTCTCGAATGGCTCCTGGACACGCTGGACGCCTCATCCCTGGACGAGGTGTTCGTCGTTCTCGGCCACAGGCCCCAGGACCTCAGACCCATCGTCGAGGCCCACCGGGCGGAGGCCGTCTTCAACCCGGACTATGAGGAGGGGATGACGAGCTCCTTCAAGGCAGGGCTGGGACGCGTCTCAGCCGACGCGGCGTTCCTGATCTTGGGCGACCAGCTCGGACTGGATGCTGGGCTCCTGGACCGGATGGCGGCGGCGATGGAGGCCGACCCTGAGGCGCTCATCGTCAGCCCCGTTCACCAAGGCCGGAGGGGGCACCCCGTCCTCTTCAGGCGCCCCCTCTTCCCGGAGATACTCGGCCTCGGCCCTGGGGAGACGGTGAGGGATGTCGTGCTCCGTCACGAGGCGGGTCACAGGCTTGTGGAGGGCGATGCCTGGTGTGTCTTCGACATCGACACGCCCGAGGACTACGAGAGGGCCCGGAGGCTCTTCGAGGCTAGCCGCGGCGCCGCGCCCTGATGAGCTCCGCGACGATGCTCACGGCGATCTCCTCGGGGGTCTCGGCCCCTATGTCCATGCCGATGGGGGCCTGGATGGCGTCGACCTCCTCCCTGGGGAAGCCCTCCTCCAGCAGCTGCCTCTTATGCTCCGCCGCCTTGTTCCTGCTCCCGAGGAGGCCGATGTAGGCGGGCCCTCGGCGCAGCATGCTCCTCAGCGCGGCCAGCTCGTAGCCCGTCTCGCCGTGGACGACCGCGACGAAGTCGGAGGGCCTCACCTCCACCCTTTCGAGTTCCTCCTCGAAGGGACCCGTGCGGAGTTCTGCCCTGGGGAATCGCTCCCGGGTGGCCGTCGCGGCGTCGTCCACCACCGTCACGTCGAACCCCGTCATCGCCGCGAGCTCCGCGAGGGGCTTTGCGATGTGCCCCGAGCCTATGATGATGAGCCTGGGCTCCGGTTTGATCACGTCCAAGAATATCTTCACCGTCCCGCCGCATTTCGAGTTGACCGGCACCGCGTCCCCCTCGGGCTGGAGCCCGAGGGCGAAGGTCAGCGTTCTGGGCTTGCCTTCCCTCAGCGCCTCCAGGGCCTCCCGGATCAGCCGCCGCTCCATGCCTCCGCCGCCGATGGTGCCGACAGTGCCGCCGTCGGGGGTGATGAGCATCTTGGCGCCCGTATCCCTCGGCCCCGACCCCGTCTTCTCGATGAGGGTGCAGAGGACGGCGCCCCTGCCCTCCCCCAGGAGGCGCGTCAGCTCGGTGAATATCTCAGGGTCGCTCATTTTGGATTCTCTCGGCGGCGTCCATGATCGCCTCGATGATCTTGATGTAGCCCGTGCAGCGGCAGATGTTCCCCTCGATGGCGGTCTTCACCTCTTCCTCCGTCGGCCGTGGGTTCTCCCTGAGGAGCGCGTACGCCGAGAGGAGCATCCCCGGGATGCAGAAGCCGCACTGGATGGCGCCGTCCTCCATGAACGCCTTTCGCAGGGCCGCCATCAGCGGGTCGTCCACCAGCCCGTCCAGGGTGGTGACCGCCCTCCCCTCCACCTGGGGCGCCAGCACCAGGCACGAGTTGACGGGCGCGCCGTCCAGGAGGACCGTGCAGGCCCCGCACTCCCCCTGCTCGCAGCCCTTCTTCACGCTGGTCAGCCCCAGATCGGCCCTGAGGAGGTCGAGGAGGGTCTTGTTCGGCCTGGCCTCGCACTCGACCCTCTTCCCGTTCAGCTCGAATGTTATTCTCATAGCGTATCCCTCCTAGCCCGCTCCCACGCGTCCATCAGCGCCCTCCTCGTCAGGACGTAGGCCATCTCGCGGCGGTACTCCGCCGACGCCCGTATGTCGTCGATGGGCCTCACCTGATCGCGGCAGGCCGACGCCGCCGCCTCTATAAGCTCCCCGGACAGCTGCCTCCCTTCCAGCATCTCCTCCGCCGCCGGCATCCTGATGGGCGTGGCGGCGACGGCGCCGAGGGCTATCCGCGCCTCCCGGCAGACGCCGCCCTCCAGGCAGAGGTAGACGGCGACGTTGATGACGGCGAGCGTGAGGCCCCGCCTCCTGCCGAGCTTCTGGAAGGACGTTCCCGATCCCGCCGGCGGGGTCGGGAACCTTATCTCCGTGAGCAGCTCCCCGGGGCGGAGGCTGTTCATCTTGGGCCCGGCGAAGAGGTCGCCGAGGGGGATGATCCTCGTCCCGCCTGTGGAGGCGACGGCGGCCTCGGCGTTGAGGGCGAGGAGGGGCGGCGCGGTGTCCGCGGCGGGCGACGCGTTGCACAGGTTCCCGCCGAGGGTGCCCCGGTTCCGGATCTGGACGCTGCCTATGGACGCCGCGGCCTCGTGGAGGAGGGGCGTCTTCTCGGCTATCAGCTCCGACCTGAGGAGCTGGGCGTGGGTCGTCGCCGCCCCGATGCGGATCTCGTCGTTCTCCTCCCGGATGTATTGGAGCTCGTGGACGCCGCCGAGGTCGATGAGGTGTTTCGCACTGACGGCGCCGTCTCTCAGGAGGACCAGCAGGTCGGTGCCGCCGGCGATGGGTCTCGCATCCTCTAGGGCCTGGAGCAGCTCCAGCGCTTCGCTGAGGGTTTTGGGCCGGTGGAGGCTGAAGCTGGGGATAGGCCTCATGGTTTTCGCCTCCTGAGCGCCGCGTAGAGGCGCTCCGCTGTGATGGGGAGGGTGTTGAACCTGAGGCCGGTGGCGTTGTGGATGGCGTTGGCGATGGCGGGGACGATGGAGATGATGGCGGGCTCCCCGACGCCCTTGGCGCCGAAGGCCGAGTGCCTGTAGGGCTCCTCCACGATGATGGTCTCCGCCACCTCTGGGGTGTCGAGGGCGGAGGGGACGACGTAGTCCTTGAAGTTGGGGTTGAGGACTAATCCGTCCTCAACGACGAGGCGCTCCATCAGGGTGAAGCCTATCCCCTGGGAGACGGCGCCGTGGATCTGCCCCTCGATCATCAGCGGGTCGATGGCCCTGCCGACGTCCATCGCCGGCCAGACCTTCACCACGTCGACCTGCCCCGTCTCGGTGTCCACCTCCACCTCGACGACCGAGGCCGCGAAGGTGTAGACTGAGTAGTTGACGCCCAGCCCCGTCTCGGGGTCGTAGAACCTCCTAGGCGAGGTGTAGAAGCCGTAGGCAGCGGGGGAGACGCCCCGGACGTAGAGCTCTTCCGCCAGCTCCGCGAAGCTCACCTCCTCGGAGGGGTCCTGCCTGTTGAACGCCCTCCCCTCTCTCAGGTCGACGTCTGCCTCGGGGCAGCCGAGCATCTCCGCGGCGACCGAGATCATCCGCTGCCTCAGCTTCAGGGCCGCGTCCGCCGCCGCCGTCCCCCCGAGCATGAGGCCCCGGCTGCCGTGGGTCGGCTTCGCGTTGGGCGTCGAGTCCGTGTCGGGGACCTCTATCCGGATGGAGCTGAGGGGGGCGCCGATGATCTCAGCCACGATCTTCGCGTGGCCCACGGGCGACCCCTGCCCCAGCTCGCAGATGCCCGTCCGATAGGTGAAGGAGCCGTCCTGGTTGAGGATGAGGGAGGCCGCCGACCAGTCAGGCGTGCTCCGGCTGGTGCTGATGCCGTGATAGGCGCAGCCGACGCCGACGCCCCTGACCCGGCTTCCCTTCCGCCCCAGCTCCCGTCCACGCTTCCAGCCGGCTGCCTCCGCCGCCCCGCGCAGGCACTCCTCCATGCCGACGGAGTGGTCGAGGAGCTGGTCGCAGGTCGTCCTGGACCCCGGCCTCAGCACGTTCCTCAGCCTGAACTCGACGGGGTCCATGCCGAGCTCCTCCGCCAGCCGGTCGACCTGGGACTCGGCGGCGAAGTGGATGGCGACGTCGCCGAAGCCGCGGAAGCTGCCCCCGAACACCTTGTTTGTGTAGACGGCGCGCCCATCGACGGAGGCGTTCTCGACCTCGTAGGGGCCGGCGGCGTGGGCGGTCATCCTCCAGAGCCAGAAGGGGGCGCGGTTGGCGTAGGCGCCGCAGTCCACGGTGATGTCCACCTCAACGGCAGTTATCCTGCCCTCCCCGTCCGCGCCGGACCGGTACCTGATGCGGGCGGGGAACCGCTTCGGCGTGTACGCCACCGACTCGTCCCGATCGAAGACGAGGGCCGCGGGTCTCCCGAGCTTGACGGCCGCCAGCGCCGCCTTCGCGCAGACCAGGGGCCCCATGTCGTCCTTGCCGCCGAAGGCGCCGCCGGTCAGGGCCTGGATGATCCTCACCTGGCTCAGGTTCCAGCCGAGAACGTGGGCCACCTTCTCCCGGACGAGGAAGGGGCTCTGCATGGTTCCGACGACGGTGACCTTGCCGGCGCCCTCGGGGACGGCGTACGCGGCCTCGGGCTCAAGGTACATGTGCTCTTGGTACGGCGTCTCGTATGTATCCTCCACCTCGACCTCGGCCGCGGAGAAACCCCTCTCGGCGTCCCCCTTCCTGATGCGGGTCGTGACGGCGACGTTCCCGCCCTCGTGGATGGGCTCGGCGTCGGGCTGGAGGGCGGCGTCGAGGGTGAAGGACGCCGGCAGAGGATCATACTCGACCTCGACGGCGTCCACGGCCTCAGCCGCCGCGTACTCTTTCTCCGCGCAGACGAGGGCGATGGGGTCGCCGATGTAGTGGACCTTCTCGCCGTTGAGAAACGGCTGGTCCGGGAGCGCGTACCCGATCTGGTTATGGCCGGGGACGTCGGCGGCGGTGAGCACCGCGAGGACCCCGGGAACGCCTAGCGCGGCCTTCACGTCGACCTTTATGCGGGCGTGGGGCTGGGAGCTGCGGACGACCTTGACCACGGCCGTCCCCTTAGGTATGTAGTCGGCCGTGAACCTGGCCCTGCCGAGGGCCTTTTCGAGGGCGTCCGTCCTCACGACGCTGTGCCCCACGACGAGGTAGTCGTCCCGCCCCAGCAAGTTCTCAAGGATCTTATCGTACTCCATAGAGGCGCCGTCCCATAACTCTATCATTTCAGCGTATTACACCTATTTCAAATATTCCGCCCGAACATACCCCTGAACCTCACGCCATAGCGCCTCCGCGTCCCCGGGCTCGTGCCTGAACACGGCCTGCGCCTTGCCGCGGATAAGCTTCTCGATCACCTCGACCATATCAGTGCGGCACGCGAAGACGGCGACGCCCCCGCCCCTCAAAGCCTCAGCGACCCTAGCCGCGCCGAGGAAGATGCCCTTCCCCGCCCTCTCCAACCTCCCGAACTCGTCGACAAAGACTATGGAGGGGTGGCCCAGCACCTCAGCCGATCGCGTGAGGACGCGGTTAGCGCGCTCGAAGCCAGGAATGGAGAAGGCATACTTTAGACGGCCGAACTCGAACCAGTCCGAGCCCTCGGCCAGCCCTCTGAGCCGGACGAGTGGGAAGGCTTGACCGCTGGCGAGGTCTAGGCCGTCGTAGCCTATGAGCGTCCCGTCCTGGTAGACGCGGATACTCAGGATGCCCCTCACGGGGACGCCCTCGGCCCGCGCCCTCTCCGCCAGCTTCAGGCAGGTGGTGGTCTTCCCGCTTCCGATGGCGCCGTGGACCACTATGCCGCATGACATCTGTAAAGCTCTCTCCCTCAGGGATATATGAGGATACGGCGTTTCGAGGGCGGTTGAAACGGGGATCGACGGCCTTCATCGAGCGCTCGGATTCACAGCCCGAGGGCCTTTCTCAGCTCCCGGTGGGTGGACCATACGAAGGGGACGTAGACATCGTCGTCTATGTCGCTGCCGTGGGTCCCTCCCATGCTTCCGTCCTCCCTCATCACCGTGTGCTGCCCGTGGTCGGCGAGGACCATGAGGCCGTAACCCTTTCTCGACGCCTCCTCGGCGATCCCCCTGAGGTATCCGTCATCCCTGTGCGCCGCGGCAGCGCTCTCACCGCTCAGCGGCCCGTGCCGGTGTCCCTCGTCGTCCACGTCGAGGAGCTGCACCCATAGGAGGTCGACGCGCGACTCAAGGGCCCCCACGGCGAGGGCGTAGACCTCCTCGTCGGTGTTCGACTCCGCCAGGCCGGGGCGGTCAGCGAAGGGGGAGATGAGGATGCCGAGGCTGCTGACGGCCCGAGCCGCCGTCGCCGAGACCCGCCCCTCCTCCCGGAGGACGTCGAAGACGGTCTCCAGGGCGAGCTTCTCGGCTCGGTCCCTGATCAGGTGTCTATCCGGGTGGGCGCCCGTCAGCATCGTCGCGAAGTTTACCGGCGTGATGGTCGGCATCACCGATCTCAGATGGATCAGGTGCCGGTTCGCCAGGGCGTTGAACGTCGGCACCTCCATCCGGGCGGCGGCCCACGTCGACGCGCCGAAGGCGTCGATGACCACCACCGCTAGCCTCTCCACGAGGCCCATCGTCCCGACCACCTCCTCAAGCGGCTCGACCTCCGCCGACGACGGCGGCCGCACCCCTAGAACCCGGCAGACCGTCGGTGCCACGGACCGCATGTCATACTCGTCGAACAACGTCGCACCTGCAGAAACATGGGAACATCATAGATAAAGAAAACTCTGACCCCGCCGAGGATGGAGACGCCTATTCTAAGAAGGAAAAAGAGGTGGAAGGGGTCTACCTGGTTCGGGTCCATTCTCTGCCGAGGGTCTCGCGGGCGATGACGATCTTCTGGATGTTGGCGGCTCCCTCGGCGCCGATGCAGTAGCTCATGACGCCCCGCAGCCCCATCTCCAGCGGGCACTCCTTCGTGTAGCCGTAGGCGCCCATCCAGAGCATCGTCCTCCTGAATGTGTCCATCGCCATGTGCGGCGCTAGGAGCTTGCACATCGAGATGTACTTGCTGACCTCAAGGGGGGTGAACGTCCCCTTCTGGTATTTCTGGTCCTGCATCCACGCCGTCTTGTAGATGAGGTTCTTGACCGCCTCGTGGTGGGCCGCCATCTCCGCCAGGTCGAACTGTATGCCCTGGTACTTCGCGAGGTGCTGTCCGAAGGCCCTCCGCTCCTTGATGTACTCCATGCCGATCTCCAGGGCCCTTTGGGCGGCGCCGATGCAGCTCGCCGAGACGAGGATCCGGGCCGCGTCGAAGCCCTCCATGGTCAGGTAGAAGCCTCGGCCCGTCTCCCCCAGCTGGTGCTCGTCGGGGACGAAGACGTCGGTCATCTTGAAGCCGCCGGTGCTGATGGCCATCCGGCCCATGTTGTCGAACCGCTTGGTCACCTCGACGCCGGGCGAGTCCAGCGGGAGGTAGAAGGCTGTCATCCCCCTGTGGCCCTTCGACCTGTCGCTGTAGCCGGTGACGAAGTAGCCGCCGCCCAGCTCCTGGCACTCCGCCGTGCCGCTGATGTAGGTCTTCTCGCCGTTCACGATCCAGCCCCCGTCGCCCCTCTTCAGCGTCGTCTCGAAGCCGGCCACGTCGGAGCCGCCGCCGGGCTCCGTGACGCCTATGCCGATGAAGGCCTCGCCCCTGGCCGCCTTCCTGAGCACCGAGTCCCTGACGGCGTCGGTGCAGTAGCGGTCGACGACGAAGCCCCAGCTCGCCTGGACGAGGAAGAAGACGGGGAGCGCTATGGAGATGTCGGCGTACCCCAGCTCCTCGGCCGCGATGGTCGCGGTCACCCAGTCAGCGCCCGCGCCCCCGTGCTCCTCGGGGAGGGTCATGCAGAGGAGCCCGAGGTCGCCAAGCCCCTTCAGCAGGCTCTTCGGAAGCTCGTGCTTCTCATCGTTCTCCCGCACCTTCTCCAGTGGCAGGTTCTTCGCGAGCCACTCCCTGATGGCCTCCCGGAAGAGCTCCTGCTCCTCCGTGAAAGAGAAATCGATCATGTCTCAGACCTGCCTCTATATGACGCCTGAACCGCATTTAACTTTTATTTGGCCCCCGGAGAACTTCGACAATCCTTTATATGCAGAGCAACAGAAGGAGTCCGGGAGAGAACCGTGAAGATCGCAGTGTTGGGCGCGGGGCTGATGGGCCCCGCCATCGCAATGGACTGCATCAACAGCGACGAGGTCGAAGAGGTCCTACTCATCGACATCGACAGGGAGAGGCTGAACAAGGCGGCGGCGAAGCTCGGCAACCCCCAGAAGCTGAAGACCCGGGTGCAGGACGTCACGGATCGTCAGGGGCTGGTTGAGGCGCTGAGGGGCTACGACGTTGCGGGCATCGCCCTCCTCAGGTGGCTGAACGTTGACGCGATGTGGGGCGCCATCGAGGCTGGTGTCAACGCCGTCGACCTCTCGGGTCCGGCTGAGAAGGACTGGGCGGAGATCAACGGGGCGGCGGAGAAGACGGGGGTCACCATCATACCCGGATGCGGGGTGGAGCCCGGGTTGACGGAGATGCTGGCCGCCTACGGCATGGATATGCTGGACAGCGTCGAGGCGGTGGACATATGGTGCGGCGGCATACCTCAGGATCCGAAGCCGCCCCTGGATTACAAGATCGTCTTCGGCGGCCCCTATCTGCCGCTGCGGCCGGGTATGGTGAAGGTCATCGAGGACGGGGAGGTGCGCTACGTGAAGCGCTACACCCTGGGCGACCCCATCTGCTTCGAGGGGATCGACCGGGTCCTGGAGTGCTTCTACGACGGCTTCCCCGACACCCTCTACGAGGTGGAGAAGTTCAAGGGCGTGAAGCGGTGCACCGAGAAGACGGTGAGATACCCGGGCTACTGCGAGAAGGTCAACTTCCTCGACCAGTGCGGCCTCCTCAGCAGGGAGCCCATCGAGTTCAAGGGCCAGAAGATCGTCCCCTTCGAGGTCTTCAGCAAGATCATCTACCCGAAGGTGAGGCTCGAGGAGGGTGAGAAGGACATAACCGTCCTCCGGGTCATCGTCGAGGGCGTCAAGGACGGATGCCAGACCCGCTACACCTTCGACATGGTCGACCGCTACGACGATGAGCGGGGGATAACGTCGATGGCGAAGACGACGAGCTACACCGCCGCCATCGTCGCGAGGATGCTGGGTCGGGGCGACGTATCCGAGAAGGGGCTCGTCCCGCCGGTGAGGGTCATCCGGGGCGACCTCTTCAGACGGCTCCGAAGGGAGCTCGCGGAGCGGGGCGTGTCCATCAAGCAGACGGTCACCACCAAGCGGGAGATATCCTGAGGACCTCCTTTTTCTTCAATCAAGGTTGATGAACTTAAATCCGGTTAGAGCCTTCTCTATACCAGTCTCACGATGGATGGATAAGGGATGAGTAAGATACTCGTGCTGGGATGCGGTCTCATGGGGCCCACGGTCGCCCGGGACTGCGCGGAGAGCGATGAGGTCGCCAGGGTCGTGGGCTGCGACATCGACCCCGAGAGGCTGAAGAAGTGCTCCGAGTTTGTCGGAAGCCCCAAGTTCGAGGCGGCAAAGCTCGACATCACCGACCACGAAGCCCTCGTCGAACGGATGCGGGGCTTCGACGTCGCGGTCAACGCGACCTCCTCAAGGTTCAGCCTTAGCGTCGTGGAGGCAGCGATGGAGGCGGGGACCAACGTCGTCGATCTCTCGGGGGGCAGATACCCGCATGAGGGCGAGCTCTACGCGAGGGTGGAGGAGGCTGGGATAACTGTCATCCCAGGGTGCGGCGTCGACCCCGGCCTCATCGACATACTCTCCGGCCACGGGATGGACATGATGGATGAGGTCGACGAGGTCTACTTCGCCTGCGGCGGCCTCCCGAGGGACCCCGAGCCGCCCTTCGACTACAAGATCGTCTTCGGCGGGAAGGCGATGCCCATCAGGCCGGGGAAGGTACCAATGATCCTGGACGGCAAGCTCGTCGAGGTCGACAGATACGACGCCCTGGAGCCGATCTGCGTCGAGGGGCTGAAGGAGATGGAGGCCTTCTACGACGGCTACCCGTCGTCGCTGCTGAAGCTCTGCCTGGAGAGGGGGGTGAAGACCTTCACGGGGAAGACGATACGGTACGCCGGCTTCGTGAAGAAGCTGATGTTCCTCCTCGAATGCGGCATCATAAGCAGGGAGCCCATCACCTTCCAGGGGAGGGAGATCGTGCCGCTGGAGTTCTTCAACACCCTCATATACCCGAAGGTGAAGTTCGAGGAGGGCGACAAGGACATCACCGTCCTCAAGGTGCGGGTCAAAGGGAGAAAGGGCGACGCCGAGCTGTGCGTCAACTACGACATGGTCGACTACTACGACGAGGAGAAAGGGATCACCTCGATGGCGAAGACGACGGGGTACACCGCCGCCATCGTCGCGAGGATGGTGGCGCGAGGAGCTATCACGGAGAAAGGCATCAAGTGGCCGGTCCGCATCATCAAGGGCAAACTGTTCGACGAACTCCTCAGCAGCCTGGGAGAGCGGGGCGTCCACGTGACGGAGACCGTCACGAAAAGCAGCGCCCTATAATCCCTCTCATTTTTCTGTTGGATCTTGAGCCGGTTGGATGATAAAAAATTGAGTGATATTTAAAGAGTGGATTCGTCGGTCAGCAGCAGCCCTTCTTCTTCTCTTCCTTCTTCTTTTCCTTGGCGCAGCAAGGCTTCTTTTCCGACATTATTATTACACCGGTGATATACTCCACATGGCGGATAATAAGCCCTTCGGAAGGCCGCGCCGCCGGGGTCCAAACAATTATAATTGTTGAGCCCTCATTTGAGGCGGTGATGTTATGGGTTTCTGGCCTGACGGTTACAGGTGCGCGGTCTTCCTCTCCTTCGATTACGACGCCTCCAGCGCGGTGATGTGGCGGCTCCCCCTCGACGTTGTCGCCCAGAGCAGGGGGAGGTTCGCGCCCAAGGTGGCCATCCCCCGCATCCTCGACATGCTAGACAGGCAGGGGGTCAGGGCCACCTTCTTCACCCCGGGCTGGACCGTGGACAACTACCCCGAGTCGGTGGAGGAGATCATCAGCCGGGGCCACGAGGTGGCCGGCCACGGCTACCAGCACGAGCGGATGACTGAGATATCGGCGGAGGCGGAGGAATCGGTTTTCGACAGGATGATGGCGGCGCTTGAGCGGGTGGGCGTCAAGCCCGAGGGGTATCGGGCGCCGTACTGGCTTGTCAGCGACCGGACCATCCGGCACCTGAGGCGCCTCGGCTTCAGGTACTCCAGCAACTTCATGGACGACGACATGCCCTACATGCTGCGGTACCGAGGCGAAGAGACCGGCCTTGTGGAGCTCCCCGTCGAGTGGATGCTCGACGACTGGCCCCAGTTCGAGACGAACAGGCGCGCCCCCGACGACGCCTATCGCCTCTGGAAGCCCGAGTTCGAGGGCATCTACGAGCTGGGCAGGTATTTCTGCCTCACATGCCACCCCCAGGCCATCGGCCGGATCTCGAGGCTGAGGATGCTGGAGAGGCTCATCGAGGAGATGAAGGCGAAGGGCGACGTCTGGTTCGCCACGGGCAGGGAGATCGCCGACTGGACCCGGAAAAAGCTCAGCTAGCCTCGCAGCCGCTTCAGGGCTGAGACGAGGGCAGGCAGCGCCTCGCCGGACGGGGCGCGTATCCGGATGTCGCAGAGGCTGCTCAGCTCGGACCGCCTCGGGTTGACCTCGATGAGGACGCCTTCCCTATTTTTCACCATCAGGGGGAGGCTCGCGGCGGGGTGGACGACGGCGGAGGTGCCGACGACGAGCATGCAGTCGCAGCGCTCCGCCTCCTCTAGGCACCGGCTGAGCACGTCCTCCGGGATCGGCTCGCCGAACATCACGGTGTCGCCCTTCACGACGCCGCCGCACTCGGGGCAGCGGGGCGGCAGCTCCGATAGGTCGAAGCCCTCCCAGGGGAAGCGGGCGCCGCACCCGATGCACCGGAGCTTGCGGGCGTTCCCGTGGATCTCCAGCACGTTCCTGCTGCCCGCCTCGGTGTGGAGGCTGTCGATGTTCTGGGTGATCACGGTCCTCAGCAGGCCCATCCCCTCCATCTCCGCCAGCGCGAGGTGCCCCGGGTTGGGCTTAGCCCCTCGGATGGAGGCGCCCAGGCTTCTACGCCTCCTCGGATCGAGACGTTCCTCCCACCACCGCTTCGGGTCCGCCAGGAACCGGCGGTAGCCGTCCATCGGCGGCTCCCCGTACTTGGTCCAGAGGCCGCCTGGCCCCCTGAAGGGAGGGATGCCACTCTCAACCGAGATGCCGGCGCCCGTCAAGGCGACGATGTATTCCGCCGAGAGGATCAGTCGGGCTGCCGCCTCTATCTCTTTGCCCGCCTTCGTCCCGTCCATCTCATTCACATCATCGTCGCGGGGGCAGAAAAAGGCTGGCGTGGATCGGCTACTTCCTCTCCTTGAGGGCCTTGGTCAGCGCTGGCAGGATCTTGTAGAGGTCGCCGACGACGCCGTAGTCGCAGAGCTCGAAGATGTTCGCCGCCTCGTCTTTGTTGATGGCGACGATGATCTGGGCGTCCCTGATGCCGGCGGCGTGCTGGACGGTCCCCGAGATGCCGCAGGCCAGGTAGAGCCGGGGGCTCACCTTCCTGCCGCTTATGCCTATCCACTCGTCGAGCCAGCCGTTGTCCGCGGCGATGGGCCTCGTGCAGCCGACCTTGGCGCCCAAGACGTCCGCGAGCTCCTCCAGCAGCCTGAGGTCCTCCTTCTGCCTGAAGCCGCGGCCCGCGGAGACGATGATGGGCGCATCCTCCAGCCCCAGGTCGCCCCGGGCCTTCTCCCTGCGCTCGACGACGGCAACCCTCGGCGGCGGGAGGTCCACCTCCAGCTTCACAACCTCCCCCGACCTCTTCGCGAGCTGAGGCTTCTTGAACGCCCTCGGGGGGATCGTCGCCACGTGCGGCCTCCTCCGGCTAACCT
>QMXQ01000017.1 GCA_003662205.1 Candidatus Bathyarchaeota archaeon | reverse complement strand
GTCCCGCCTGGCCGAGGCCTCGTTGCTGTCCACGCAGACCTCCAGCGCCTCAGCCATCCTCCTCGCCTCCCACGTCGAAGGCGACCTCAACCCTCCTCGGGTCCTCGCCGCCCTTCAGCGTTCGCACCATCCCCAGGACCACGTTCCTCACCGCCTTCTGAACGAAGGGCTTCAGCGCCAGGGCCCGCCCATCCACCCTCAGGCGGACGGCGCCGGCCGAGCGGTTGACGCATTTCTCCATCTTTGCCTCGCCCGCCAGTATGGCCCGGGCGAGATCCCCGCAGCTCTCGTAGCCGCATCCGCCGCAGTCCAGGCCCGGCAGCAGGGGGAACGCCTTGACCTCGATGATGTCGGCGAGCTCCTCGACGCGCGTGAGGGGGACGACGGGGATGCCGGCGTCGGGCAGGTTCTCCGCCGCCGGCCCCGTGACGACGATCTCCAGGCCGTTCGCCAGCTCCTCAACCTCCCCCGCATCCCTGGGGACCACGATCCTGGCGACGGTGTCCAGCGACTTGAAGCCCTCGAGGACGACGATGTCGACGGGGCCCAGCCGCGCGACGGCCTCCTCCACGGGGATGGGGTGGCTGAGGAACACCGCGGCGCCCTCGGAGGTGAGGATGGCGGAGGCCACGGCGCCCGCCTCCCTGTGGCGCATGGTGTCCTTCCCCGGCGTGTCGAGGAGGTGCGTCCGCGACGCGTGCTTGAGGGTTCCCACCCTGAGGCCGCGGCGGGTGAGCTCCCCCACCAGCGCCTCGACGACCTTGGTCTTCCCCGCGTTCTTGAAGCCGACGACGGCGACTGCCCTCGGGACCATCATGACCGTTCAACATACCATGGGGCTGGCATGATATATTGTTCTCGCGGGGCGGCGGGGGAGCGTAAATATAGCCGGAGGGCGTAGAGATGAGGGGGCGAGTATGACCTCTCTCCAGTTCTTCGGGGGCGTCGGCGAGATCGGCGGCAACAAGGTCCTCCTAGAGGACGGCGACGTCCGCCTCTGGCTCGACTTCGGCCAGTCCTTCAACATGGGCTGCGACTACTTCACGGGCTGGCTCCAGCCCCGGAGCCAGAACGGCCTCGGCGACTACTTCGAGTTCGACCTGCTGCCGAGGCTGAGGGGGCTCTACGCCGAGCACCTCCTCGCCAACACGGGCCTCGGCTACGAGCCGCCCCGGTTCGACGCGGTTCTCCTCAGCCACGCCCACTTCGACCACGTCGGCCACATCGGCTTCCTCGACCCCGCCATCCCCGTCTGGTGCGGGTCCGGGACCAAGCTCTTCCTCGAGGCGGCGGAGGAGACGAGCGGCTTCACCGACTACGGGGCGCACGAGTACCGGACCTTCCGCACCGGCGACCGGATCAGGATCGGCCACGTCGAGGTCAAGCCCATCCACGTCGACCACTCCATACCCGGCGCCTACGGCTTCATCGTTCACACCTCCGCCGGGGCCGTCGTCTACACCGGCGACATCCGGGCCCACGGCCCGAAGCACGAGATGACGGAGGAGTTCCTCGAGGCGGCGAGGGCCGCCGAGCCCGTCGCCCTGGTCTCGGAGGGGACGAGGATGGTGACGAGGGAGCGGCGGAGGAACCTCTCGGAGGCCCAGGTGCTCGCGGGCGTGAAGCGGGTCATCGAGGAGGCGGATGGAGAGGGGAAGGCGGTCTTCTACACCCACAACGGCAGGGACACGGACCGGTTCCGCACCTTCTACACCGCCGCCGTGGCCTGCGGGAGGCGGATCGTGGTGACGCCGAGGACCGCCTACCTGCTCTGGAAGCTGGTGGAGGACGAGCACCTCGACCTCCCCGACCCGATGAGGGACGGGAACATCGCGGTCTACTACCGGCGGAAGAGGAGCGGCGAGTACCGGGAGGGAGACTACTACCGGTGGGAGAGGCCCTTCTTGGACCGGATGGTGACGGCTGAGGACCTCCGCCGCCGCCCCACCGAGTTCATCATGGACCTCGACTTCAACCGGTTCACGGAGCTCATCGACATCCGCCCCGAGCCGGGGAGCCACTTCATCTACAGCATGAGCGAGCCCTTCACCGAGGACGACATCGAGGACAGGGTGATGCACAACTGGCTCGACCACTTCCGCCTCCGGTACCACCAGCTCCACGCCTCCGGCCACATGAGCCGACGGGAGCTGACCGAGGCCATCGAATCCATAAACCCCCGGAGGGTCTTCCCCGTCCACACCGAGAACCCCCAGCTGTTCAGCAAACTCTTCGACCACGCCGTCCTCCCCGAGAGAGGGAAGCGCTTCACCCTCTGAAAGGGGGCGCCGCTCACCCCTTAAATATCGGCGGCTTTCTATGATCCCGAGCGGTGTCCGGAGTTGAGGGTGGCCGTCGTCGATAAGGAGCGGTGCAGGCCGGACAAGTGCGACCTCGTCTGCATCCGCTTCTGCCCCATGGTCCGCAGCCGACGGGAGGCCATCAAGCTGGACGAGGAGGGGAAGGCATACGTCTCCGAGCTCCTCTGCAGCGGCTGCGGCATCTGCGTCCGCAAGTGCCCCTTCGACGCCCTCAGGATCGTCAACCTCCCCGACGAGCTCGAATCCGAGCACATCCACCGCTTCGGCCCCAACGCCTTCACCCTCTACAGGCTCCCGACCCCGAGGCGGGGCGCCGTCGTCGGCCTCCTCGGCAGGAACGGCATCGGCAAGTCCACCGTCCTCAGGATACTGGCCGGGGAGCTGACGCCCAACCTCGGCGCCTTCAGCGACCCCCCCGGCAGGGAGGCCGTCGTCGAGCGCTTCGCGGGCCTCCCCCTCCACGACTACTTCGACGCCCTCTACGACGGCCGCCTGAAGGTCGTCTACAAGCCCCAGTACGTCGACCGGATACCCAAGGTCGTCTCGGGGACCGTCGGCGAGGTCCTCAGCGGCCTCGACGAGCGGGGCGCCCTGAAGGAGACGGCGGAGGCCCTGGAGATCAGCCACCTGTTCGACCGGGAGCTCGGCGTGCTCAGCGGCGGCGAGCTCCAGCGGGTGGCCATCGCCACCGCGGTCTGCAGGGACGCCGACGTCTACCTCCTCGACGAGCCGTCGAGCCACCTCGACATCTACCAGCGGATGAGGGCCGCCCGGGTCATCCGGGGGCTCGTCGCCGACGGCAGGATGGTGGTTGCGGCGGAGCACGACCTCGCGGTCCTCGACTACCTGTCCGACGACATCTTCCTCCTCTACGGGGAGCCGGACGTCTACGGCATCGTCTCCAACATCCACGGCGTCCGGGAGGGGATCAACATCTACATCAACGGCTACATCCCCGACGAGAACATCCGCTTCAGGGCGTCCCCCATCGTCTTCCACATCAAGCCGCCGACGGCCCCCGCCGCGCGCCCCCGCCCCCTCCTGGAGTGGTCCGAGCTGAGGAAGGCCTACGGCGAGTTCGAGCTCAGGGTGGAGCCCGGCGAGATCGGGGAGGGGGAGGTGATCGGCATCCTCGGCAAGAACGGCATCGGGAAGACCACCTTCATCCGCCTCCTGGCCGGCGTCGAGGAGCCGGACAGCGGCGGCGTCTCCGGCGGCGAGATCAAGGTCAGCTACAAGCCCCAGTACCTATCGGGGACCATCGAGGGGACGGTGGAGGAGGTCCTCAGACGGGCGGCGGGCCCCAAGTACCAGGAGAGCTGGTTCCGAGCCGAGGTCCTCGAACCGCTGAACGTGAAGGGCCTCCTCGACCGGGAGGTGGAGATCCTGAGCGGCGGCGAGCTCCAGCGGGTCGCCATCGCCGAGTGCCTGTCGAGGACGGCGGACATCTACCTCCTCGACGAGCCCAGCGCCTACCTCGACGTCGAGGAGCGCCTCGCCATGGCCCGGGCCATCAGGCGGATCACCAAGATGAGCGGCGTCACCGCCTTCGTCGTGGAGCACGACATCGTCGCCCAGGACTTCATCGCCGACAGGCTCATGGTCTTCACCGGCGACGCCGGCCGCAGGGGCTTCGGCGGCCCGCCCCTGACCCTGGAGGAGGGGATGAACGTCTTCCTGAAGGAGATGGGGATAACCTTCCGCCGGGACCCCGACACGAAACGGCCCCGCGTCAACAAAGAGGGCTCCAAACTCGACAAAGAGCAGAAGAGGACGGGAAGATACTACTATCAATAACCTGAAAAACAACTCTATCCTGAACGCGATTAATGCCCGTTCAGGAGCAGGGCGAGCAGGGCCACCGCGATGCCCGCCACCACCATCTTGATGCCAGAGTAGATGATGTTGCTCCGACTGATGCGGCCGAGGAAGGCCCCCAGCAGGAAGAGGATGACGAGGGAGGCCCCGATGGAGGCGATGAAGGCGGCCTGGATGGGCAGCAGGCCGAGGAGGGCCAGGGCGAAGGGGAGGACGCTGGGGAGCGAGGCGAGGAAGGGCGCGGAGCCGTCCACGAGGGCGGCGAAGAGGGAGACGAACCGGGAGGCGTCGCCGTGGATGGTGTCCCTGAGGTCGACGAGCATCGCGTCCTCCAGCTCGTTCAGCGCCTTGTTCCGCTCCGCGCTCTCCGTCATGTAGGTGCCCGAGAACCCGGAGACCGCCATGGCTATGCCGCCGACGACGATGACGCCGACGACCGCCCGGGGATTGGCGATGCCCGTGATGTAGGCGCCGATGACGACGCCGAGGCTGGTCATCGCGCCGTCGAAGGCGTTCATCGCGAAGTAGCGGCGCAGTATCATCCGGGCTCTCGTGACCCGTAGGTATGCCCCGATCTCATCGAGGTAGTCGGGGAGCCACGCGCCGAAGCGCCGGCGGCTGCTATCAGATTCCTCTTCAGCCGAAGAATCACTCAACTAACCTTGCACTCCCAGAGCTGCCGAGCAGCAAGCGACAACCCCACGCGATGATGGTCTACCCATCGCCTGTCGGACACTCGTCTGGGTTTATCGAGACGGGACTATTAAAGTTTATGAATCACATCGCGCAGAAGGGTATGTAGGTGAAGCCCTTTCTGGAGGATATGTGAAGATCTTGGGCGAACCAGAGATAAAACACCTAGTTTTGGACGTCCTGAAGCCCCACGCCCCACCCCTGCCGGAGTTCGCGTCCTTCCTCGCCGAGCTCCATGGGGTGACCCGGGTGGACGTGAGCCTGGTGGAGATGGACGAGAGGACCGAGAGCCTCAAGGTGGTGCTCCACGGGACCAAGATCAACTTCGAGGCCCTGAAGGCGCACATGGCGAGGCAGGGAGCCGTCATCCACAGCGTCGACCAGGTCATCGTGGAGACGCCGAGCAACTAGCGCCTCCTCCCAGAGACGCCTAAATACTCCACGGCGAAGGATCAGGCGGTGGAACCCCTCTTGCTGGCGGACCTCTGCAACCCTGCACCGCAGCCGTTCCTGGACACCTCAACCCCCCTCGAAGAGGCGCGGTACGTCCTCGTCGGAGCCCCCTTTGATGGGACCTCCTCCTACCGCAGCGGATCGAGGTTCGCCCCCGCCGCCATCAGGCAGGCGAGCCGCTACATGGAGACCTACAGCCTGCGGACGGGCCTCGACCGGGGGGACGTGTCGGTCGCCGACGCCGGCGACACAAAGATCGCCGACCGGGTAGAGGAAGTCCTAAGGGGCGTCGAGGCCGCCCTGAAGCGGGTTCGGGAGACGGGGAAGGTGCCCGTGCTGCTGGGGGGCGAGCACACCGTCACCCTCGGGGCGCTGAGGGCCCTCAAGCCCGACCTGGTTGTGAGCCTCGACGCCCACCTCGACCTCAGGGATCGGCTCCTCGGCTTGGAGCTCTCCCACGCCACCTTCATGCGCCGGGCCCTCGAAGAGCTCGATCACCGGCTCATCGTGCTCGGGTGCAGAGCCCTCTCCCGGGAAGAGCTTAGCTTCGTCGAGTCGAACGCGGATCGGGTGGTCGTCGTCACCGCCGCCGACCTGAAGGGCGGCGCGGGCCCCGGCGTGGACGCCGTGCGGAGGGAGCTGGACGCTGTGTCCTCGGCGTACCTCAGCATCGACCTGGACGTCCTCGACCCCGCCTCGGCGCCGGCCGTGGGGAACCCCTCACCCGAGGGGCTCAGCGTCGCCGTGCTCCTCGACCTCATCGCGGGCGCGACAGACGCGCGGTTCCTGGGCTTCGACCTGACCGAGGTCACGCCCCACTACGACTCGGGCCTGACGGCGACTCAGGCGGCGTACATAACCCTCGAAACCCTCTACAGCCTGGAGTCGGCCCGCCGCGCCTCCTGGGTGTAACAGCCCATATATGGATCCGCGCGCGATTAGATACGCGAGGGTAGGCCGTGGAAATCATAGGCGACGAAGAGGCGGTTGCGCCCCGGGGGAGGCTGGCGCCGGACGACCTGCCGACCTCCTACCTCCTGTCGGCGGGGTACGACGGCAAGGCGGAGAAGGCGTTCCTACGCCTCTACGAGCCCCGCTCCCGGCAGATCTACCTCTGGTACGACAACACCAACCACATCCCCTACTGCATCTCCAAGGAGACGCCGGAGGAGCTCAGGAAGAACAAGAAGCTCCTCAGCTACCCCGGGTTCCTCACCCTCGAGCAGGTGGAGAAGTTCGACGCGCTGAGGGACGAGCCCATCAAGGTGACGAAGATCCTCGCCTCGAACCCCCTCGCCATCGGCGGCCAGGGGAGGAGCGGCATCAGGTACATAATCGGCGACAGCTGGGAGAGCCACATCCGCTACTACCAGAACTACATCTACGACCGCGGCCTCATCCCCGGTATGCCCTACAGGGTCGAGGGGGGGCGGCTCGTCGAGGATGAGTACTCCCTCCCCGACGACGTGGCGGAGCGGATCGACGCCATCCTCGCCGAGGAGGACGCCGAGTTCAGGGAGCACATGAGGGAGTGGGCGAGGCTCCTCCAGTGCCCCGTCCCCTCTCTGAGGCGGGTCGCGGTGGACATCGAGGTCTACTCCGCCGTCGCCAACAGGATGCCGAACCCCGACGAGGCGGGGGACCCCGTCATCGCCGTCTCCTTCGTCTCCTCCGACGGCCTCAGGCGGGTGCTGGTCCTCAACGAGACCGGCGAGGAGGCGGCGGCGGAGATCGACGGCGCCGAGGTGGTGTTCCACTCCAGCGAGCGGGACCTCATAGAGGAGACCTTCAGGGTGCTGGACGAGTACCCCGTCGTGCTGACGTTCAACGGCGACGACTTCGACCTCCGGTACCTGAGGCGGCGGGCGAGGAACCTCGCCTTCCCCCTGGAGGAGATCCCCATCACCATCGGCAGGCGGTTCGCCTTCCTCCGCAACGGCCTCCACATCGACCTCTACAGGTTCTTCCTCAACCGCTCCATCCAGATCTACGCCTTCGGCAACCGGTACAGGGAGAACAACCTCAACGATGTCGCCTCCTCGGTCATCGGGAAGACGAAGATCGAGGTGGGTGACATCTCCTCCCTCTCCTTCGAGGAGCTCGCTCGGTACTGCCTGAGGGACGCCGAGATCACCTACGAGCTGACGGCGTTCAACGACGACCTGGTGATGAAGCTGATGGTCATCCTCAGCCGCATCAGCAAGATGACGATGGAGGACGTCACCCGGCAGGGGGTGAGCCGCTGGATCCTCGCCCTCATGGAGTGGGAGCATCGGCAGAGGGGGTGGCTCATCCCGAACAAGGAGGACATCATCGCGGCGAAGGGCGGGACGACCACCGAGGCCATCATCAAGGGGAAGAAGTACCTCGGCGCCATCGTCCGCAGCCCGAAGCCCGGCGTCCACTTCGGCGTCACCGTCCTCGACTTCGCGTCGCTGTACCCGTCCGCGATCCGCAACTGGAACCTGAGCTACGAGACCATCCTCTGCCCCCACCCCGAGTGCAGGGGGAACGTCGTGCCGGGGACCCCCCACTGGGTCTGCACCCGGAGGAGGGGGCTGACCAGCCTCATCATCGGCAGCCTCCGCGACCTGAGGGTGAGGTGGTACAAGCCGCTGTCGAAGGACCAGGGGCTGTCGAGGGACGAGCGGACCTACTACCACGTCGTCCAGAGCGCGCTGAAGGTGTTCCTGAACGCCTCCTACGGCGTCTTCGGCTCCGAGTCCTTCCCCCTCTACTGCCCGCCCCTGGCCGAGAGCACCGCCGCCATCGGCCGCCACGCCATGACCCAGGCCGTGGAGGAGTCCCAGAGGCTGGGGATCGAGGTGATCTACGGCGACACGGACAGCGTCTTCTTGGAGCACCCCACCGACGCCCAGATAGAGGAGCTCGTGAGGTGGACGAATGAGAAGCTGGGCATCGAGCTGGACGTCGACAAGGTCTACAGGTACGCGATCTTCTCCAAGCGGAAGAAGAACTACCTCGGAGTCTACCCGGACGGGAGCGTCGACATCAAGGGGCTGACGGGGAAGAAGAGGCACATCCCGCCCCTGCTGAAGGATGCCTTCCTGAAGCTGACCCAGATCCTCAGCGGGGTGGAGAAGCCCGAGGACATGCCCCGGGCGAGGGAGGAGATCAGGAATCTCGTCGAGTCGGTCTACCGTCGGCTGAAGGAGAGGGACTTCGACCTGAGAGAGCTGGCCTTCAGCGTCATGCTCGGCAGGCGGCTCTCGAGCTACGAGACGAACCCCCAGCACGTGAAGGCGGCGAAGATGCTCCGGGAGCAGGGGATCAGCCTCGGCGTCGGGGACATCATCAGCTACGTCGTCACCCAGGGCGGCGTCAAGCCGGTGCAGATGGCGTCGAACCGGGACGTCGACATTGGCAAGTACCTCGAGTACCTGGAGTCGATGTTCGAGCAGCTGCTGGACGCCCTGGACCTGGACTTCGACGAGCTGGTGGGGCGGCCGAGGGAGATGACCCTGGACAGCTTCTTCCCCCGGTGAGGCGAAGAGTATATATCGCCGCCCCAGGGTAGTCCTATCGGTTGACAGCCATGTCCAGGTTCGTTGACATAGCCGAGATTCTGGACGGAGGGCACGACGGGGAGCGGGTTGCCATCCGCGGCTGGATGTACAACAAGCGGAGCAGCGGCGGCATCCAGTTCCTCATGGTGCGGGACGGCACGGGTGTGATGCAGTGCACCCTGAACAGGAGCAGCTTCGACGAGGAGACCTACAATAACGTCGAGAAGCTGCCGCTGGAGTCGGTCGTCGAGCTGGAGGGCGTCGTCAAGGTGGACGAGAGGGCGCCCAACGGCAGAGAGCTCTCCGTCAATAACGTCGGCGGTGTCATCGAATCCCAGCCCGACTACCCCATCATCCGGAAGCGCCACGGCGTCGAGTTCCTCCTCGACAACCGCCACCTCTACGTCCGGGACCCGAAGCTCCAGAGCATCTTCAGGCTCCGGGCCAAGTTCATGGAGGCCGCCCGGGACTGGTTCAGGGAGCACGGGTACACGGAGACCCAATCGCCGATGTTCATCACCGCCGCCTGCGAGGGAGGCTCCACCCTCTTCGAGGTCAAATACTTCGACAGGGAGGGGGTCTACCTGAGCCAGAGCTGGCAGCTCTACGCCGAGGCCATGATCTGCAGCCTCGGGAAGATCTACACCATCGCCCCCAGCTTCCGGGCCGAGCCCAGCCGGACCCGGCGCCACCTCTCCGAGTTCTGGCACCTGGAGGTGGAGGAGCCGTGGACCGACCTCGACGGCATCATGAAGGTGGGGGACGAGCTGGTCACCCACATCGGCCACACCCTGGCTAGGGAGATGCCCCGGGAGCTGAGGATGGTGGGCCGCGACCCGGAGGAGCTGCTGAGGCTGGAGACGCCGTTCCCCCGGATCACCTACGACGAGGCGGTGGAGATACTGCAGAAGGACGGCGTCGAGATGCTGTGGGGGGACGACTTCGGCTGGCAGCAGGAGGGGCCCCTGACGAGGCACTTCGACCTGCCCTTCTGGGTGGTGGGCTTCCCCACGGGGATCAAGCCCTTCTACCACAAGCCCGACCCGAGGAGGCCTGAGGTGACGCTCTCCGCGGACCTGATGGCGCCGGAGGGGTACGGCGAGATCATCGGGGGCGGCCAGCGGATCCACGACTACGACCAGCTGCTGGAGCGGATCCACGAGGACAACCTGGACCCGAAGGACTACAGCTGGTACCTCGACCTCCGCAGGTGGGGGACGGTGCCCCACAGCGGCTTCGGCCTCGGCATCGAGCGCGTCCTCATGTGGATGTGCAAGCTCGACCACATCAGGGACACCATCCCCTTCCCCCGGGACCTGAGGCGGGTCTTCCCCTAACCCTCTTTTCTCGTCATCCAGAGGCCCAGCGCCGCCGACCAGACCCCGGCGGCGAGGGCTGAGAGCGCCTCGGGGATGGCCACCGCGCTCCAGCCCAGCGTCCAGACGCCCGCGGCCGCTGCGCCGGCGGCGAAGGAGAGGATGCCGAGCCCCCTCATGTTGTGCCGGACCATGAAGGCTCCCAGGGCGAACATGGAGAGGGGGAGGCTGACGAAGAAGGCGACGGAGACGTAGTAGTGGATGCGGCCGGCGGTCTCGGGGAAGACGCCTATGGCGCAGAGGAGGAGGGCGGAGGCCAGGAAGAGGGCGGAGCCGAGGCGCCCCGCCCAGCAGCCCCTGGTGACCTCGAAGAGGCCGAGGCTGAACATCATCAGCAGCGCCCCGGTCATGGGGAGCCCCGAGTTGAAGATGACGGAGCCGAACCCCTCGACGCCGAGGTCGCTGAGGGCGTTCCCCGTCCAGCTGAACCACGGCGACGCCCATATCGCGAGGAAGATGACTGCGAATCTCAGGATGGGCGCGGCGACGCCGAAGAAGCCGGCCATCCTCACGATCTTGACGTTCAACCCCTTCGTCCCCGTGAGCCTCGCATCTAGAGGGTCGGTCCACGTTTTCAAATGTTGCGCTAGAAAAAAGGGGAGGGCGGCCCTATCTGAGGTAGGTCTTCAGCCCCCTCGACTCCAGGACTTCCACGAACCCTGATGCGGCCAGCGCCCTCACGAGCAGGTGGCCGACGCCGGCTACGGCGATGAGGCTGCTCAGGGTGATGCTCGCAACCATCGCCGCCCAGACCGGCAGGTTCAGCCCCATGATGCTCGGCGGCGGGAAGTATATCCACAGGTAGCCGCCGACGATGACGCCTATGGCGATGGAGCCGGCGACGCAGGCCGGGAACAGCCGGCGCCGCAGGTAGAAGATGAGGGCGGCGGCGACCAGGTTCGCCGCGGCGCCGCCGACGACGTCCACGACGCCGAGCATGAAGTAGGCGTTCCCGACGAAGCAGCCCAGGGAGACCCCGACGACGGCGGGCCATCCGAGGAGGGCCGCGAGGGGTATGAGGCAGTCGGCGACGCGGAGCTGCACGGGGCCGAAGGATATGGGCGCGAGAACGACGACGAGGGCCGCGTAGAGGGCCGCGAGGACGGCCGACAGGCTGATCTCCTTGATGTCCGTACCGGTTCACCTCCCAACTCCGGGGTTTCTAAGGCGGAACGGGTGGGAGGCCCCACTCACCCGCCACCAAACCAAGACACGTTGGACGCTTAAATCGTTTCCTCCTCTGGGTAACTGGTCCGAGTATTTTTGTAATTTCCTCTAATTCACATGTTCGATGGGAAAGCCGCTCGTGTATTCTAAATGCTCTTTTCAAGGTGTTCTAATGTGTAGATTAAAATAGCCGTTCAGGGAAGCAGAATATGTGAATCACAAGTTTACTTTTGGAGTCATGTTAGCAGCGTTTCTGCTGGGTTTAGTCGTTATCCTCCAATCTTTCTGGCTACCATGCACGGACTCCGATTTCAATCTCATATTCAAATATGGGGTAGGCGCCAGGAACGTGTTGAACACATTCACGGGGACCTACACAAAAGACATGGTCGTGGACCCGCCCATCACCGTGAAACTTTGCTTATCCGAAGAAGACCTGGACAGAATCTACAGGAAGATGGTCGAAATAAACTTCTTCTCATATCCTACTAAGTTCAGCCCAGGAAGCAGAGGCACGGTAATAGGGGAGATGACGCCGTTCTCCACCTACTACTTCAAGGTTCGATATAAAAACCGCGTGAAGGAGCTATACTGGGCTGCCAGATATACCTATTCGGGAAACGAGGAAGCCGAGAATCTGAAGGAACTCATAGACCTCATCATAGAAATCATCCACTCCAAGCCTAAATATCAGAGACTTCCGAAACCAAGAGCTGGTTATTTTTAGAGAAAGGAAGCCTTAAGAAACCTCGTCGATTGCTCGTAGTATCATCCAGACTCCGGCGTTCTTCGCCCTACGCTCAAGGTAATCCTCATCCAGCGAGTCGCGGAGTCTCGCCAGGACGCTCTTCACATCCTTCTCGTCCTCCACCCCCCGGTCGGGGCGGGCGAGCTTGTTGACGACGAAGTCCTCCGGCGATATCACCCACGCCTCAACGTCGCCTAAACGGCGTCTCCTCCGCCTGGCAAAGGTCTCCGCATCCAACTCCACGCCGTCCGGCCTCGTCCAGAACTCTATCTCAAGACCTGTCTCCCGGTCTAGGAACACGCACTCGGGGTCCTTGAACGATCCGAGGGTGTGCTCGTAGCCCGCCGCCTCCATGCGCCTGAGGAAGTCCTCGAACTCGGCGGGGGTTCTGAGCGCCACCGCTACGTCTAGGTCGATGGTCGTCCTGATCCTCCCGTAGAAGGGGAGCGCGAAGCCCCCTATCACCATGTAATCCACGCCGGCACCCTCCAGGAACGAGATGACGCTACGTAGAGCCTTTCTCAACGCGTCCGACAAGGGAGTTCAACTCCATGAAAAGGTCGAAGGGTGACAGACCCCTCGCCTCCAGCCTCGCGGCGTACTCGCCATCCCCGGCGGCCCGAACGAGGTCCGTCCTCCTGCTCCGCAGGGGCTTCAGCTCCAACGCCCTGTATGCATCCAGGTAGTCCTCGCCTAAGGGCGTCGGCGTCACCAGAGCCCTCGGTCTGCCCCTCTTGCCCCGTTTCTCCGTCCTCCTCTCCAGCAGCCCCTCCTCCGCCATCTCCCGGATCAACGATACAACCACCTCCGTCCTGCGGTGAAGCCTCCGGGCTAGTTCCCCCACGCCGGCGGGGCTCCGCTTCGCCGCCTTGAGTAGCGCCGCCCTCATCTCCAGGGACATTTTATTTCCCAAATGGAAACTTATTCATGTGGCACAACGCGCGTAGACATTTAAACTTTACGAGATCGAACCCCCTATCTCGAGCCCCTCAATCGCAGGATGCGCAGCACAGGCATGAAGAAGCTAATATACCCCCTCCGCTTCTAATGGCGTGCTATGAAGGTTCTGGGCATCTCCGGTAGCCCCCGGAGGGATGGGAATACGGACTACGCCGTCCGCAGAGCCCTCGACCTCATCAAGGAGAGGCTGCCCGAGGCTGAAACCGAGTTCATACGGATCGCCGACCACCGGATCGAGCACTGCCGGGGCTGCAGATACTGCATGGAGGCGGTGGAGTGCATCATCAAGGACGACGACCTCGACCTCCTGGTGGGGAAGATGCACGACGCCGACCTCATCCTCCTCGGCGCCCCCGTCTACTGGTGGGGGCCGCCCGGCGTCCTCAAGGACTTCATCGACCGGACCCACGGCTTCTACCCCGACGACAAGCGGTTCGCCGGCAAGAAGGTCGCCGTCATCACCGTCGCCGCCCAGAGCGGCTACCCCACCCACGAGAAGACCATGAGCTGGCTCCAGCACTACGGCGCCGAATACGTCGGCAAGCTCCGCCTCAGGGCCCGGGAGAAGGACGAGCTGAAGCGGAAGCCGAGACAGCTGAAGAGGCTGGAGACCTTCGCCGCCAACCTGGCCAGCACCCTGCAGTAGCCGCAGCCACCTTTTTACACTTCCCTCCGCTAGGGTTACCCATGAGCAAGCTCGACCTGAGGAAGGAGCTCAAACCCTTCTACACCGCCAAGAGGAAGCCGGCCATCGTCGATGTTCCCGCGGGCAGGTTCCTCACCATCACCGGGCGCGGCGAGCCCGGCGGCGACGCCTACCGGGCGGCCCTCAACGCCCTCTACTCCGTCGCCTACACCCTCAAGTTCAGGTGCAAGAAGGAGGGGAGGGACTTCACTGTCATGGCCCTCGAGAGCCTCTGGTGGTGGGATGCGCCCGCCGCCCCCGGCGAGGCCCCGCCCAGGGAGGAGTGGAACTGGAAGTCCATGATCAGGCAGCCCGACTTCGTCACCGAGGAGATGGCCGAGGCCGCGAAGGAGGAGGCGAAGGCCAAGAAGGGTCTCCCGGAGATCGACCGGGTCGTCCTCGAAACCTTCGACGAGGGGCTCTCCGCCCAGATCATGCACGTCGGCCCCTACTCCGAGGAGGGGCCCACCATCGAGCGGCTCCACGCCTTCATCGCCGAGAACGGCTACAGGCCCCGGGGCCTCCACCACGAGATATACCTCTCCGACCCCCGGCGGACGCCCCCGGAGCGGTGGAGGACCATCATCCGGCAGCCCGTCGAGAGGGCGTAGCCCGCCGTCGGATCACTAAAATACCTCCTGGATGTCTTTCCCTTGATACGCCTCATGGAGTTCTCTGTCACGAGGGATTTCCACGTCCACGAGCGGCACTCCAGCGACGCGCCCGGCGCGACCGTCGAGGGCTACTGCCGGATCGCCGAGGCCCGGGGCATGGAGGAGATCGGCTTCGCGACTCACTTCATTATTGCAGGCCCCGACACCGACCACGGCATCCCCCCGGAGCTAATCCCCGAATACGTCAGGGAGATCGAGGAGGCCCAGGAGACCACCCGTGTCAGGCTCAGGATCGGCCTCGAGGTCGACTACTTCCCCGGGGAGGAGCGTCGCCTCGCCTCGGTGCTGGACGAGCACCCCCTGGACTTCGTCCTCGGCAGCCTCCACTACATCCGGGGCTACGACATCGGCTCCAGGCGGGGCTCCGTCGCCTTCTTCTCCCGCAGGCCTCTCCGGGAAGCCCTCGACGTCTACTACCGGGGCTGGAGGGAGGCGGTGGAGAGCGGTCTCTTCGACGTCATGGCCCACCCCGACTACTTCAGGAAGTACCTCCCCCTCACCCGGCCGGACCCCGTCGCCTTCGAGGACTACGGCCCCGCCGCCATCGAGGCCATCGACAGCCTGAGGAGCTACGGCGTCGGCGTCGAGGTCAACGCCTCGGGCTACAGGCACGGCATAGGGGACTGCTACCCCTCCCTCGACTTCCTCAGGGCCGCGAGGGAGGCCGGGGTGGAGGCGGTGACCCTCGGCTCCGACAGCCACTCCCACGACGGCCTGGGAGCGTGGCTCGGGGAGGCCGTCAGGAGGCTGGAGGAGGCGGGCTACACCCACGTATCCGTCTACGAGGGGCGGAGGAACCGGAGGCTCAGCCTCGCCGAGGTGCGGAGATAGCTTACCCCCTTGAGAGGAGCCGCGCCCCTATAGGCGTGGCTCGGTATAGAACTTCGGTCCCTAACGCCGGGACGCGTCGATCCCTTCAGGGTTTTAGAGCAAAATTATTTATGCCTAGTCGCCCCCTCTCGATGTTAGTCGAGGTTATCCGGATGTCTCAGGTCAAGGAGAAGGTCCCCGAGTTCGACGTCACCATCATGGGCAAGATCAAGGGCTTCAACATCGCCACCCGGGAGGAGGTGCAGGAGCTCAGGACGGAGTTCAAGGGGCTGGCGCAGGAGTTCGACGCCCTAAGGAAGCTGGTGAAGGAGCAGCAGGCGATGCTCAACGTCCTTAACTCCCGCATCGAGCGGCTGGAGTCGTTCCTCCGCTCCTTCAAGTAGCCCAGAGCCTCACGACGGCGGGGGCCTGACGCCGAGGACCAGCTGCAGCTCCATCACCGTTTTATCCCGGATCAGGGTCAGCGTGATGGTGTCGCCGGGCCTGCGGTACCGCTCGAGGTAGACCACCAGGTCGTAGAAGCTCCTCACCGCCTGCCCGTCGACGCCTATGATCACGTCGCCGCCGATCTTCACCCGGAACCCCTCCACC
>QMXQ01000016.1 GCA_003662205.1 Candidatus Bathyarchaeota archaeon | reverse complement strand
GTCGGGGATGGGGTGGGAGGCGCCGACCAGCTCGATCCGGCGGAGGCGGTGACGGCCCTCGGTGCCCCTGAGGACGTTGACCACCCCGCCGGAGATGCGATCGCCCAGCAGCTCCTCGACGGCCTCAGCCATCGCCCCGCCGGCCTTCCCGCCGCCCACGACGAGGACCCGGGAGAACCCGTCCAGGTCCAGCTCCACGCCGTCGAAGCGCAGGCGACCATCCCTCAGCTCAAGTCTTCGAAGGATCGCCCGTTTCGGGTCGACCGCGTCGACGGCGCTCTTCAGGATATCCAAGGCGTCGCGCCTGAGCCTTCTGAGGACCTCTGAGGGGGCGTTGTCCAGCAGCTGACGCTCGTTCCTGATCTGCATAGAGCTGGCCGACCTGCGGAGAAGCTTGGGATAAGATGAGGAAGAGGAGTTGAAAAAGCTAGCTGTGCCCTACTCCCTGACGATGTAGCGGCTCGCCGACGGCGGCTCGGGCTCCAGCCCCTTCCGCGTCCTCACCTTCCGCACGATCTCCGGGAGGAGGCTGTCCGGCACCGGCGCCCAGTGGTCGAAGGTGCTCTGCCAGAAGGCGCTCCCCGACGTCGCCGCCCTCATCTCCTGGGAGAGGCCGAGGGTCTCGGAGACGGGGAGGTAGCCGGTGACGTCGACGATGGGCCCCTTCTGCTCCACGTTGTGGACGCTCCCCCTCTTACGGCTGATGAGGCTCGTCACGTTCCCCAGCTCCTCAGGCGGGATGCGCACCTGTATCTTGTAGATGGGCTCCAGCAGCGTCGGCTCCGCCGAGAGGATGGCCGCGTAGATGGCCTGCCTCGTGGCCGGCATGATCTGGGCCGGCCCCCTGTGGACCGGGTCCTCGTGGAGCTGGGCGTCCGTCAGGTTGATCTGGACGCCCCTCACCGCCTCCCCAGCGAAGGGGCCAGACTCCAACGCCCAGTGGAAGCCACTCGCGATGTGGTCGCGGACCTCCCTCAGGTACTGGATGCCGGTGGTGGCATCGATGAGGAGGTTGGCGTTCTTGTCCACCGCTATGACGTCCCTCGCGTCCTTCGAGGACCACCCCGCCTTCTCGACGAGGACCTGGAGGCGCATGCGGCGGGAGAGGATCTCGCTCAGCTCCCCCTCCCTGATGAGGTCGATGATCTTCTGCTCCAGGGGCTTGATGGTGAACCAGAGCCTGTTGTGCTTGTTCGGGCTCTTCCCCATGAAGGGCCCCACCGCCTTCCGGATGGTCTCCCGGTAGACCACCGTCGGCTCCGAGGAGATCACGTCCACCTTGTGCTCCCGCTTCAGGTCCTTGAGGGCGATCTCCAGGTGGAGCTCCCCCATCCCCGAGAGCAGGTACTCCCCGGTCTCCTGGTTGATGGTGGCGACCAGGTTCGGGTCCTGGATGGAGAGCTTCGTCAGGGCGTCGATGAGCCGGGGAAGGTCGACGGGGCGCTTCGGCTCCACCGCCACCGTCAGGACCGGCTCCGAGATGTACTTGATCTGCTCGAAGCCCACCGCCCCGTCCTTGTGCTCGACATCGACGATGGTCTCCCCCGCCCGCCCCTGGTCGAGGCCGAGGAGGGCGACGATGTTCCCGGCGGGGATCTCGTCCACGATCTCCCTGTACTGGCCCATGTAGATGCTCACCTGCTGGGCCTTGTACTGCCTGTTCGCCATGAGGAGGTAGATGTCGTCCCCCTTCCTGATGGTGCCCGAGAACACCCTGCCGGTGCTGATGACGCCGGCCTGGGGGTCGATGATGACGTTGGTGATGCAGATGACGAGCGGCCCGTCGTCGTCGATCTTCATCATAGCCCGGCCGATCTCGCTGTCGAGGTCGCCGCGCCAGATGGCGGGGAGCCTGAAGGGCTGGGCCTCCAGAGGGTTGGGGAGGTGGCGCACAACCATCTCAAGGATGGCCTCGTGGAGGGGGAGCAGCTCCTGCAGCTTCTCCAGCTTCCCCTCCTTGTAGTAGTTGACGATGTCGCTGAAGGTCAGCCCCTTCTTGCGGAGCATGGGGAGGGTGAACCCCCACCGGTCGAGGGCGGAGCCGAAGGCGACGGTCCCGTTCGCGGCGTTCACCGTCCACTTGTTCCTCACCTCCTCGATGCCGTAGGTCTGGACGATGGTGTTGAACTGGTTGATGATCCTGAGGAGCTTCTTCTGGACGGCGTTGGCGTCCATCTTCAGCTCCTTGATGAGCCGGTCGAACTTGTTGATGTAGAGGACGGGCTTCACCCGCTCCTCCAGGGCGACCTTGAGGCGGACCTCCGTCATGATCTGGAACTCCTCGACGGCGTCCACCAGCAGGATGCAGCCGTCCAGCGCCCTCAGCGCCCGGGTCACCTTCCCGGAGAAGTCAACGTGGCCCGGGGTGTCGATGAGGTTGATGACGTACTGCTCGCCGTCCTCCTCGTACAGGAGGCTGATGTTCGCCGTCTTGATGGTGATCCCCCGGCGCTGCTCCTCCTCCAGGTAGTCGAGGGCACGGGTCTCACCCGCCCGGCTCGGCGCCATCAGCCCCGCCATGGCGAGGAGGCTGTCGCTCATGGTCGTCTTCCCGTGATCGATGTGCGCGATGATCCCTATGTTCCTGATGCGCTCCTTCTCGTGCATCAGCTTCAGGATCTCGCTCGTCTGCTTGAATTTCGGCATGGCTCAGTCAAACCCTAAATCTCGGTGTCCTTATAGACTCAAAGAAGGAGCCTTTTAAATCTATTTATATCCCCGCCGAGGGAGATAAAACGAGGTTCACGCTCCCCCGGCCGAAAACCCGCCTTATTCCCTCTTTCGGAATTAGAACGGCGGAAAACCCCTCCACCCACTCGACCGCCGTCGGTTACCCCGCTCCATCTAGTTACCTATAAATATGTCTAATAATAACATGTCAGGAAATGTCCCCCGCCGGCGGAGAGGAATTTGACGACCTGATCTCGGACTTCTCTCGGTTCTACATCCTGATGATACTCTACGAGGGTCCCGAGCACGGGTACGGGATCATGCGGAAGTTCAAGAGGCGGCTGGGGAAAGAGGTCAGCCCCGGCCTGGTCTACCCCTTCATCCAGCAGCTGGAGGAGAAGGGGCTCCTGACCTGCACCCTCAAGCCCGTGGGGCGCAAGGAGCGGAAGATCTGCGAGCTCACCGACGAGGGGCGGGAACTCTGCAATCGGCTCTTCAGGCGCTTCGCGACGCTCATCTCTACGGCCATCGAGCCCAGCCTGGATGTCTGCGCCCACTGCGGCTGCAAGGTCTACGAGGGCGGGTACATCGAGGTCATCGAGGGGAAGGAGACGAAGTTCTGCTGCATCCACTGCGCCGAGTCCTACAAGAGGGAGAAGGGCATCACGAGCTAGCCTCCCCACACCCCTCATTTTGGGTCCTCATCAAACATATTTTTTACAGATATATTTATATTGCCCCGTGGAGAAGGATAAACCAGATTAGAGATGGCAAGGATGGGAATATTCTGGATCCTGGCCGCGCTCGCGGCCTTGGCCGCGGTCTCCTTCCTCGCGCCCCTCGGCTTTGGGGGGTGCATGACGGGCAGCTGGATGATGGGCCCGTGGACGATGGGCGGGGGATGGTGGATGGCTCTCGTCTGGATCGGGTTCTGGGCCCTCGTCATAGTTGGGGCCTACCTCCTGATCTCCGGCTATATGACGCCCCGGGGACGGGGTTACGACCGGGCCCTGGAGATAGCCAAGGAGCGGTTCGCCAGGGGAGAGATCACCCTCGAGGAGTTCGAGAGGATCAAGAAGAAGCTCTCCTAGGCGGGAGGCGGCACGATGGATCGGAGGACCCTGGCGATCGGCGTCATCCTCCTTGCCGTCGGCGTCGTCGGGCTCGTCGCGTCCACGTCTTATCTCGGCGCCGTCAGCATGGAGAGGGCATCCGAGATCGCCGACCGTTACCTGAGGTCTCTGAACAACCCCGATCTGGCCATCGGCGAGATCATGGAGTTCGAGCAGAATTTTTACGTCGTCATCTACGAGAAGTCCACGGACATCGGCGCCTTCGAGATGCTTATCGACAAGAGCACCGGCCGGATCTTCCCAGAGTACGGCCCCAACATGATGTGGAACACGAAGTACGGTCACGGCGGGATGATGGGCGCATGGGGGCGACCCCCGACGAGCCAAATACCCATCACCCAGGGCGAGGCCCTAGAGATAGCTCGGGAGTTCCTCGATGCATTATACCCCGGGACCGTTGCCGATGATCCTCACCCGTTCTACGGCTACTACACGCTACACGTCAGGAAGGAGGGCGACATATACGGCATGCTGAGCGTCAACGGCTACGACGGCACAGTCTGGTACCACAGCTGGCACGGGGCGTACATCCGGAGCCTTGAGATGCACTGAAGGGGCGCCGTTGTTACCGGGGGTCACTCCGCGTTCGCGTGTCTCCTTCTCAGGTCGATCTCGCTCTTGCCGAGCCTCCGCATGAGGTCGGCGATGACGCAGTCGAGGAAGACCATGGCCGAGAGCTCGAACATGGTGCCGAGGGGCGCCGAGTCGTACTCCCCTGTTATCTGCCTCCGGTCGTAGTCGAACTCCCCGTCGATCTTGGTCCGACCCTTGACCACCACGACCTTGTCCGCGCACCTCGCCAGGGGCGAGTCGGGATGGGAGGTCACGGCTATGACCTTGGATCCGATCTCCCTGGCCACCTCAGCCTGGGTGACCACCGTCCGGGTGACCCCGGAGCCGGAGATGGCTATGATGAGGTCGTCGGGGGTGAGGGCGGGGGTGATCGTCTCTCCGCTGACGTAGACGTTGAAACCCAGGTGCATGAGCCTGAGGGCGAAGGCCCTCCCCACGAAGCCGCTCCGTCCGCTGCCGAGGACGAGTATCTTATTTTTCCCCACCTTCATGATCATTCGGATCATCTCCTCGATCTCCTCCTCGTCCACGGACTGGATGACGCCGTTTATGCCGGAGAGAATCCACTTCGCCACCTCTTTCACGAAACTCATGGCGCCTCGGTTAACAGGGGCCTCCAACTCTTATTTGTAATTTCCTAGCCCCACATCCGCGTCGAGCCCGCCTAGGGTTCATCGGCGTGGCGGTAAAAATAATAATTACTGGTATTTACTGATCGCCCAAAACTTATATAAACCGCTTGGATCCCACCCCTTACTCGACTATCTGAGCCTGAAAAACGGGGCGGGAAGCGCGGTTTAGGCTTTTTCTGGGATATTTTCGAGGAATTTGCTGGTCATATCTCCAGGGCCGGCGTCAGTTTGTCGATCTTGCAGATGTCGTTCTCTCCCCTGAGGACGTTGTCTATCGCGATCTCGGCGATGGCGGAGCTGTGCTCCGCTATGATCTTCAGCTCCCATGCTATCGCGCTGACGGTGGCGGCCACGTCGACGTTGGTCCTGCCCTGGAACTCCTTCAGCAGGCTCCTCTCCTCCCTCTCCACGGTCTCGCGGAGGTCCACCGCGTCGCTCGCGATCTTCACGTTCCCGTCGAAGATGCTCTTGACGGCCTTGTCGAACATGGTGAAGGCGATGAGCCCTATCTGGGAGAGCCATTCGATGAGTTCCTCGCCGCACTCCTCCCTGAACTGGTGTAGCCTGATGATGTTCAGGGCGATGTTGTGGACCCGGTCCCCGATCATCTCAAGGAACCACGCGATGAGGCTGCTCTGGACGATCTCTAAGGAGTCGCTGATGCCGATCCCCTCCGCGACTGCCCTGGACTGCTGGGCGGAGGCGAGGAGGCGCGCGAGGAGCCAGTAGATGGTGTCGGCCTCGTGCTCGCGCGTGATGGCGTCCTTGGCGAGCTCCATGTCCCCGTCCACCAGGGCGTCCAGTGCCTCCTTGAACATGATGGAGGTGAGGACGTAGAGCCGGCGGATGACCGTTGAGAGGGGGAAGTTCTTCGGGTCGATGGAGCACTGGAGGAGGAGGTGGCGGTCGCCCTCCTCGATGATGCCGATGCCCAGCAGGCGCTGGGTCACCTCCCGGATGCTCTCTATCTGCTCGCGCATGAGCCGTCTGGAGGACTCGACCTTGATCATGTTCCTGCCGAGGACGTAGTTCCCGACGATGACCCTGGCGAGGACCTTCGTGTTGTCGCACTCGTCGACGTTGACGACGTAGACGATGTTGTCCTCCACTCTGCCCGGCTCGGCTGTCAGCCGCAGGGCTCCGTCGTTCTCCTCGGAGATGAAGACGAGGTCTCCCTTCTTGATCCCCATCTTCTTGGTCCAGTTCATCGGGAGGGAGACCGAGAGGGTTGAGTATCCCACTTTCTGGACTTTTCGAGGCTCCATCCATTATCCACCATTACTGTAATTATTGATATCCGCTACTTTCATACTAGTAATTATTTAAGTGTTGTGGGCGGGGTCAGACTATGCTGAACGGCGGCAGGACCGGCCCGAGGGGCGGCGTGAAGAATCTGATGTAGAGCGCCGCCGTCAGGGCCAGGGCCGAGACGGCGAGGACCGCGTAGTCCCTCCGGTTCATCTTCAGCTCGTAGAGGTTCGTTCGCTTGGCCGCCGCTCCGAAGGCTCTCGACTCCATCGCCTCCGCCAGTTCCAGGCTGCGCCTTATGGAGTTGATGATGAGGGGGAGCAGGATGGGGATGTATTTCCTGATCCGGGCGAGGAAGTTCCCCCTCTCCAGCTCCAGCCCCCTCGACCTCTGGGCGTCTATGATGGACTGGGCCTCGTCGGCGAGGACGGGGACGAACCTGATGGCGGTGATGAAGGCGAAGTTGAACTCGTAGGGGACGCGGGCCTTCTCCAGGGCGAGGCTGAGCTTGTCCGGCGAGGTCGTCAGGAAGAAGATGGAGAAGGAGGTGATGAGGACGAGGAAGCGGAGGGTGAGGGAGAGGGCGAACTCCAGCATCTCCGAGGTCAGGTGCCGCCCCCGGAAGAAGTAGAAGGAGAGGAGGTTCGTCGCGAAGATGATGACCGCCAGGAAGACGCCCCCCTTCAGGGTCTTCGCCCACTCCCGCTGGATCTTGCCGACGACGACGAGAGGGACCTGCACCAGGAGGATCACCAGTAGCGGGATCAGGTTCAGGAACATGATGGCGGCCGCGAAGAGGACCACCGTCATGAAGAACTTCACTCGCGGGTCCAGGTTGTGGATGGGTGAGGTGCCCCTGCTGAACCTCAGTCCCTCTAGGAGGCTCACGCCGTCACCTCCCTGAGCCGCCGGTGGAGGACCTCGGCGGCCTCCTCCACGTCGATGATGTCCGGGGGGAACCCGTGCCTGGACAGCCTGGAGAAGACCTTCGTTATCTCGGGGGGTGAGACCGAGGCCCGCTTCAGGGCGTCCATGTCCGTCATGATCCGCTCCGTCGGCCCGTCGGCGATGATCCCGCCGTCCGCCATGAGGATGATCCTGGGGCCGCACTCCGCCACGAACTCGACGTCGTGGGTGACGATGATGGTCGTCTTCCCCTGGGTTCTAAGCTGCATCAGGAAGTGCCTCAGCCGCTCCTTCTGCGCGTAGTCCTGGCCGATGGTGGGCTCGTCGAGGACGACCACCTCGGGGTCCCAAGCGAGGACCGAGGCGAGGGCCACCCGCTTCCGCTCCCCGCCGCTGAGGATGAAGGGGCTCGACCTCCGGTAGCGCCCGATGTCGAGGAGGTTGAGCGCCCAGTCGACCCGCTTCTCGATGACCTCCCTCTCGAAGCCGAAGTTCCTGAGCGCGAAGCGTATCTCCTCCTCCACGTTCTCCGAGAACAGCTGGTCGTCGGGGTTCTGGAAGACGAGGCCCACCTTCCGGGCGAGGGAGGCGACGCTCACCTGGGAGACGTCGACGCCGTCCACCACCACCCTCCCCTTCTGGGGCTTGAGCAGGCCGTTGAAGTGCTTCACCAGGGTCGTCTTCCCCGCCCCGTTCTCCCCCATGATGGCCACGAACTCCCCCCGGTGGATGGTCAGGGACACGCCCCTGAGGGCCTCGACGCCCCTCGGGTACGTGTACGAGATGTCGTGGACCTCGATGATGGGGTTGCCCCGGTGCTCCCCTGTGAGCTCGGCGAGGCCGGGGGGAGCCCGCTTCTCGGGCGTCGGCGTTCCGGCCTTCGGGAGCTGCTTCTCGATCTCCTCCACGAAGCGGTCGGCGGTGAGGGGCGGCCCCTCCAGGGTGATCCCCCTGCGGGCGAGTCTGTTGCTCAGGGCCACGATCTTCGGGACGCCGACGCCGGCCAGCCTCGTCTCCTCGGCCGTGAAGACCTCCGTCGGCGGGCCGTCGTCGATGATCTCCCCCTGGGCGAAGACGATGACCCTGTCGGCGTAGCGCACGGCCAGGTCCAGCCGGTGCTCTATGAGGATGATCGTCATCCCGTGCTCCTTGTTCAGCGCGTTCAGCACCTCGAAGATCTGCTCGGCGCCGACGGGGTCCAGGAAGGAGGTGGGCTCGTCCAGCACCAGGACCTTGGGCCTCATGGCGAGGATGGAGGCGATGGCGAGCCGCTGCTTCTGGCCTCCGGAGAGTTCGTGGGTCGCCCTGTCGCGGAGGTCGCTGATCCCCGTCGCCGACATCGCCCAGTCGACCGCCTTCAGCATCTCCTCCTTCTCCACGCCCAGGTTCTCCAGGCCGAAGGCGACGTCCTTCTCGACGGTGAGGGCGAATATCTGGTTGTCCGGGTTCTGGAAGATGAGGCCGACGTGCCGCGCCAGCTCCGTGGTGGGGTGGTCCCTGGTGGAGAGGCCCGCGACCTCCACCTCCCCCTTCAGCTCCCCGTTGTAGAAGTGGGGGATGAGCCCGTTGAGGCATCGGCAGAAGGTCGTCTTCCCGCAGCCGCTGGGCCCGGTGAGGAGGACGAACTCTCCCGCCTCCACCGTCAGGTCCAGGCCTCTCAGCGCCGGCGCCGGGGCGTTGGGGTACGAGTACCACAGGCCCCTGATCTCTACGATGCCCAAGGGCTCATCCCCAATAGACCTCAGACTCCGTTAAAAAGAGTAGCTACCAAGATATTAGTTGTCCCCCGACCCCTGAATCCTCTAGCCGTGTCCTCGTATCTCGGCTGAGATTAGCTCCACCGCCCTCCGCAGCACCGCTTGGGTTCTTCCCTCCCCGTTCACGCCGGCGGCCGTCGCGTGGCCGCTCCCCGCGCCGCCGATCTCCTCTCCCAGAGGTATCGCGACGTCCCTGCCCAGGTGGACGGCGGTCTCCCTGTGGAACCTGTCCGTC
Source organism: Candidatus Bathyarchaeota archaeon (assembly GCA_003662205.1). Lineage (GTDB taxonomy): Archaea > Thermoproteota > Bathyarchaeia > TCS64 > TCS64 > B46-G15. Next base: position 6,864 of record QMXQ01000016.1, on the reverse strand, counting down.
GACCTCAGGCTCACCTTGATCACCCCCTTGCTGCTGCCCGCGACCACCGCCACGTCCGCGCCCAAGCCTAGGAGGCCGCGCGCGGCCGAGGCCTGGAACGAGCTGACATGGGAGGCCGCGAGGGCCCAGCCCTCGACGTCGTAGATGCGCATCCTCTGGGCCGCCTTGAGCCTGGCGATGCGCTCGGACCTGTCCATCTCTGAGGCGAGGAGCGCGACGATCTCCTCTACGGGTCCATCGATCTCCAGGAGCTCTGCGACCGCCCTGAACGTCCTCGCGGTCCCGATGGTGAAGTGTTTCGAGTCGTAGGCGATGCCGAGGAGGAGGGCCCTCGCCGCGCGGGCCGAGGGCGTCACGCCGAAGCGCCGGTAGAGTCCGTGCACGATCTCGCATGTGGAGGTGGCCTCCTCATCGACCAGGTAGAGCGCGGCCAGCCGCTCGACCTCGGGGCGGGGCGAGTGGTGGTCTATGAACACCTTCGGCGCGTCGGCGGAGGCGACCTCCTCCTCTCGATCTTCGAGCTGCCTCAGGGAGGCGGTGTCGAGGACGACTAGGGTGTCGGCCTCGGCGGCCGACGCCTCCGTCGTCTCGATGCCGAGGGCATCCATGATCCGTCTGGAGAGGACGCTGGCCCCGCCCGCCAGGGCGATCTCCGCCTTCGTCGAGGGATTGAGGGTTTCGGCGAGTTCCTTGAGCGCGTACGCGGAGCAGATGGAGTCAGGGTCGGCGTTGTGGTGGCAGAGGAGCAGGACCCTGCCGGAGAGGAGGCGCCTCAGCGCCTCTGCATTGCTGCTCACGGTGGCACAGCCTCACCTCACTGTAGGCGCCGGGGGTTGATATAGGCAGCGGCGAAGGAGCGCTTTATTAACTCTCAGCACCCTTTAGGATCGTGAGCGTTGAGATGGCCAGCAGTGGCGTCGAGATCGTCGAGATCGCCCCCGTGAAGAAGGGTGAGAGGACGGTCGTTCTGGGGTTCTCGGGCGCCGGCTTCATCGGAAGCACGGCGGTCATGTACATCGTGCGCAACAAGGGGTTCAGGCAGCGGGCCTACGTCAGCTCCCAGCTCATCCCTCCGATGATGGTTCTCATCGACGGCCGCCCCACCCACTCCTTCCGCATATACGGCGACGAGAAGAACAGCCTGCTCTTCGTGACGACGGAGACCCTGATATCCTACGATAACCAGTGGCCCGTCAGCCTGAAGCTGATGGAGTGGCTCGCGGAGAAGGGCGCGAGGGCGTTCATCTCCATCGAGGGCATGCCTTTCCTCCTCCCGTCGGAGGAGAGGATGGTCCTCGGCTTCGGCACCGGCGAGGAGAACCTCTCCCGGTTCGGCGTCCAGCCCACCCGCGAGGGCGCGATCTCCGGGATGAACGCCTGCATGCTCCAGGAGTGCATGCGGAGGGGGCTCCCCTGGACGTCCCTCTTCGTGCCCACGCCCTTGGTCTCCGCCGTCGACTACGGGGGGTCCGCCGCCGTCATCGAGGTCCTCAACAGGATGTTCAAGCTCGGCGTGGACGTGACGCCCCTGAGGCAGATGGCGGAGAGGCGGAAGAAGACCCAGCCCCGGGGGTTCCTGGGCTCATTGAGAAGGAAGAAGTAGCCGCCCTCAGGGGCCGCCCGGCGCCGCCCCCTGGCTCAGCTCCTTCTGCAGCGTCCGCTGCAGGCTCGTCAGCCTCTCCCGGGTCTTCTTCTCCTGCTTCTCTATGACCTTGGACCGCATCTCCAGGAACTCCTTGCGCTCGGTCAGCTCCTTGACGAGCTCGTCCCTCTTCTTCTCGACGAGGATGGCGCCCACGGACCGGTAGACCTTCGTCTCCGACGAGACGCCCTCCAGCGTCTTGAGGGCCCGCTCCGTCTCGTTCAGCTCGAGGTCGAGCCTCTGCTTCTGCAGGAGCAGCGACTGGAGGGTGCTCTGAAGCTGCTGGAGGCGCGCGAGCCGCTCCTGGATGTTGGGCGGAAGCTGCACATTCGACATGGTTCTCCCCCTTAAACACCCCGCACCCATGTTTATAGTTAGCGGTATAACTGTTTTTGTTGAATTTAGTGGGATGCAGCATGCAAAGGATGTTTGTATTGCCGCGGGCTGTCGCTGGTCTGGTGGTTGAGTTCAAAAATATTTTATAACGGGTTAAAATAAATCATTGAATGGGTGTGTTAGTTGAAAATTGAAATTAGTGCTACAGGGGATTATTCTAAAGAGGAATTGGATGTTATAGTTAGTGAGTTTGAGGATTTAGGTTTTGAGGTCTCTGCTGACACTACTCTCTTTAAAAAGGGAGTGAGTGTTCCACCAGATGTGATGATTTGTTTATTATTTGTTGTTGGACTTGCAGTGCAGGGTTTTTTGTTTGGTGTTTTTCAAAAAATGGGTGAAGATACATATGATTTAGTTAAAAAGGGTGTTATTAAGTTATTCCATAAAAAGAAGAACGGTTTGAATCCATGGATTCTCCTTAAGATTCCTGTATCTAAAGATTCTTATCTCCTTGGATTTATTTCCACAGATGATAAGAATGTGGTTAGAAGAGCGTTAGATGCTCTTCCCGCATTCCTTGAGGAAAGCAAACTCAAAGTTAGTGATGTAGAAAATATGCTCCCTATTTATTATGATGCCGAAAGAGGATGGCATTTTCCACGCGTTTCTGATAATGATCAGAAATGAATTGTCGGGAGCGGGTCACCGCACCCTGTCCACGACGTCGAGGACGGCCGCCGCCCACCTGAGGTAGCTGTTCAGGGCGGCCCTCAGCGCCGCGATGTCGGAGGCATTGATCCGCATGATGAGCCACCGCCCCTCAGCCTCCATCGAGACCCTGGACCGGGGCGAGGAGGGCCGCTCAGCCTCGGGCTGGAGGGCGCCCAGGAGGATGTTCACCAGCTCCTCAGACGCCTCAACTCTGACCTCGGCGTCCGCCGACACGCTCAGGGAATCCACCTTCAACGGTCCTCAGCCTCCAGCACCGGGTTGAGAGAAAAACAGGATCGGGAAAAAGGGGTGCTCAGCGGGCTCGCATGGAGGTCTGTCCGAGCTTGGTCGCCGGCTGGTACGCGCCCCCCGCGAAGCGGTATCCGCACTTGACGCAGCTCCAGATGCCGATGCTCTCCCGCCTCACGGACCTGCTGGTGCAGTTGGGGCACTTGTGGGGAGCCCTCATGCCGCTCACGACCCGGGTCCACCGCTTCCTCAAGGAGGCGCCGCCCCGGGTCCTCAGCCTGAGGCCGTAGCTCTTCTTCCTTCTCTTGACCATCACTCGCTCCCCGTGATCTTAGCCCTGATCTCGGGCGCCTTCTCCACAGCGATATTTATGGCTTTCTTGATCTCGTCCAGGGTCAGCCCCTCGGAGCCGCTCTTCTGGAGGGTGCAGATGTTCCCGTCGTCGTCGACGGTCACCGTCAGCCTCGCGTCCATCACCTCCTCCTCGTCGGCGGACGGGTCGACGACGAAGCTCTCGCCGATCTTCGCTATCGTCACCGCCACCGGCAGCTTCCGCACCTTCAGGGGCTCCTTCTTCTCGGTGAGAACCGCCTCGTCGTCCTCGATCTTGTACACAGGCTTCATCGCGCCCCTCAGGGCCGCCAGGGCGGCGACGGCGGAGGCGTCGATGAGGTTGCCCGCGTGGTTGAGGATGTAGAGGTCGACGTGGACGACGTAGACCTTCTTCCCCGGGATGATGCAGAGCTTGGAGAAGTCGACGACCTCGGCGGACCTCAGCCCCCTGTCGACGACCCTCGCGAGCTCGATGGACTTCTCATCCGGCGGCCCGGGCTCGAAGGCGGGCGAGGCGACGGGGACGAACTCGGCGTTGCAGACGAGGACCCCCTCATCCGGCGTGTCCTCGAAGGGCGCGCCGACGCCGATCTTGATCCCCACGAGCACCCGGGTCTCCCCTAGGTAGACCTCGGCCGACCCCTCCGCCTTCTCGATGATACCCGTCCGTATCGAGATCTCGCGGTAGTCTCCCAGCCCCCGCCCGTCCATGCGCTTCCCCGTCGCGAGGGTCTCCTGGATCTTCTTCCGCTTGAGCCGGGGTATTATACCATATCTGCTGGACATCACGGCTCCTCCTTCTCGATGCCGTACTTCTTCTTCAGCGCCTCCCGCTGCATCTCGTAGATCTGCTTACATCCCTCGATGGCGAGGCCCACGCACTCCTCCATCTCCTCCGTCGATAGGGTGCCGTCCATCTGGAGAAGCGTAACCTTGTCCAGCTTGGGCATGTACGCCAGGGGCACGTCCGCTTGGCCCTTTTTGTCCTCGTAGTCGCCGAGGTCCAGGATGAGTCTGCCGTCGATCTTTCCGGCGGCGCAGGCGGCCACGAGGTCCCTCATGGGGATGCCCGCGTCGACGAGGGCGACGGTGGCGGCGTTGATGCATGCGCATCGCGTCCCGCCGTCCGCCTGTAGCACCTCGGTGTAGACGTCTATGGAAGACCGTGGATAGCGCTCTAGGAAGATGGCGGGCTCTAGCGCGTACCTCATCACCATGCTTATCTCGTTGTCGCGCCTAGACGGGGCGGGCGACCTGCGGGGGTCGACGGAGAAAGGCGCCATGTGATACCTGCACCTCAGCACCGCCATGTGCGGCTTAGCGAGGTGCTTCGGATGCATCTCCTTCGGGCCGAAGACCCCGGCGATGATCTTGTTCCTGCCCATCTCGATGTACGCCGAGCCGTCGGCGTTCGGAAGGACGCCGCTCTCGATCCTTATCGGCCTGAGCTCATTCCACTCCCTTCCGTCTATCCTCTCCCATTTCGTTTTCTTCTTTCTCGGACTCAATTCGGTTCCTCCTTCAAACTCTTAATATACTCCTGGATCCTGTTCGTCAGGCCCGATGTGTGGGCCTCCCTCTCTATCTTGTCAACGACGTTGACTACGATCTCCTCCTGTTTCCGGGTCCTCCCGTGGATGAGGATCCGCCCGTTCTGCCCGATGACGATCCTGCAGCCTGTCTCCTTCAGGATCATGTTAACCATCGAGCCCTTCTTCCCTATAAGCCTCGGGATCTTGGAGGGCGTGATCCTGATGATGAACCCCTCCTCCACCTTCCCCAGATCCCGCCCCAGGATCGAGAGGATGGGCGTCCTCCTGCGGTCTAGGTCGACGACCTTGGCCACGATGGTGTCCCCCACATCCAGGATGTCGGGCATCACAAGGTCCGGCCTGAAGGGGGCGTCGATGGCGTCCGGGACGTTGAGGATGGCCGCCGCGGGGGCGTCTATATCAACGACCCAGAAGCCCAGGTCGATGTCCACGACCTTCCCTATGACTAGGTCGCCGACGAGGGGGTTGTAGCCCGCCTCGAGGGCGATGACGGAGACGATCCCCCTGCCGTACTCCACCAGGCCGATCCTGGTGGCGCAGACCTTCCCCTGGGCGCGATACGTGTTGTCCCCCGTCCGGATCCTCCCCTCGTAGAGGATATCCCCGGGTATCACGAGGTCCCTGTTCTCAAAATGAGCTGACAATGATCCATCCCAGCTATCCTTTCAATATCTTGGTCTGGAGGTTCCCCTGGGTCGCCTTCCCGAGCCTGTCGAGGAGCTCGACCTGCATCGCGGCCGGGACGACGACCACCGCTATCCACGAGCCGTCAGACTGCCACTCGTCCCGCTTGATCTCGCCGAGGCTCTTCACGATCCCATACGCCTTCGAGGCGTGCTCCGGCGGGATCCTCACCGCGAGCTCCACGCTCTCCATGCTCAGCGGGAGGATGGGCCTCAGCGCCTTGACGACCTCCTTCACCTGCTCCTCCGCGTCCCTGAAGGGGTCGATGGAGACGTGGGCCTCCTTCAGCGCGTTCTCAATCCGAGTCGGGGGATGAGGGAGCTTCGTCCTCGGGTCGACGTAGGTGCGCGAGATGATGCTCACGATCTGCCTCCGCTTCTGCTCCGTCATCGCCTTCCGCTGCTGAGCTGTAAGCTGGAAGACCCCCCTCTCGAACATGACCTCCGCCACCTTCAGCGGGTCGCTGGTGCCGAAGACGGCCTCCAGCTTCTCCCTCGACGCCTTCTCCCCCTTACGGGCGTCGGTGAAGATGGTGTCGATGACGAGGGCCGCGGAGACGTCGCCGAGCTCTCCCCGCTTGTAGGCCAACCCCTTCTCCGGATCCACGAGGATCTCGAACTTCTCCCCCGCGTGAGCGTACCTGACCAGCGTGAACTTATCACTCATCGCCGGGCCTTCTCACTTTAGGTGTTTTTGTATTTCTTGGTCTGTGAGTCTTCTGAAGGTGCGGGTGTCGGCGGGGATGACGGCCGCCTTGACGACGTTCGCGGTCACCTTCCCCTCGGAGGCGGCGGCGACGGCCTCCACGGCGAGGGCGACGGCCTCGTCGAGGGTGAGGTCGTCGCGGTACCGCTCCTCCAGGAGCCTGTTCGCCTCGTCGCTCTTCCTGCCGACGGCGGTCGCCCGGTACCCCCGGTAGCTGCCGCTGGGGTCGGTGGTGAGGACGCGGGGGCCGGAGCCGTCGACGCCGGCGATGATCATGCTGACGCCGAAGGGGCGGACGCCGGCGTGCTGGGTGTAGACCTGGGCGAGGTCGCCGATCCTCCGGGTGAGGACCTCTATGTCGACGGCCTCGTCGTAGAGGAGCCTGTTGCTCTGGCAGAAGAGCCGGGCCTGGCCGATGAGGACCCGGGCGTCGCTGCTGAGGCCGGCTATGGCGGCGCCGACGTGGTCGTCTAGCTGGAATATCTTCCGGAAGTAGACGGGGTCCTCGAGGCGGCTCTCGGGCGTCTCGTTGGCCGCCAGCACGGCGCCCCCGGGGCTGGAGACGCCGACGATGGGGGCGCCCCGCTTCACCAGCTCCAGCGCGTACTCAACCTGGTAGAGACGACCCTCAGGAGAAAAAATAGTAATGGC